>JAAURO010000003.1 GCA_012032215.1 Limnobacter sp. | reverse complement strand
AGTTGCGTTAAAGGGCAGGCAATATTTGGGGCAGGTAGACGGGTGCCACCGTTTCCGGGTGCAGGCGGGTGAAAACTGGCACACCTTTGTGCGCTGGACGATTAAAAACGGCTACCCCGGCCTGGAAAACCTTGCGCTTATTCCGGGCTCGGTAGGGGCTTCGCCTGTGCAAAATATTGGCGCTTATGGCGTAGAGCTTAAAGACCGGGTGTGTGCGGTCCACGGCGTAGACTTGCAAACGGGGGCTGCGCGCGTGTTTACTGCGCAGGAATGTGGCTTTGCCTACCGCGAAAGCGTGTTTAAACATAGCCTTGAAGGCCGTTTTCTGATTACAGCCTTAGATTTTTGCCTTGCCCGTGCAGTGGCAGCCGGTGTTGCATTATGGCGAGGTGGCTTCCACCGTAGAGCAGTTGGGGGGCATTAACCCACGCCATGTGTTTCAAGCGGTGGTACAAATTCGTACGGCCAAGTTACCCGACCCGGCACACATTGGCAACGCAGGCAGTTTTTTTAAAAACCCGGTGGTTTCACAAGCGCAGGCCGATGTGTTGCGGGCCGCGCATCCCGCTTTGCCTGTGTACGCGGCGGGCGGGGGCTGTGCCAAGTTGGCTGCAGGCTGGTTAATCGACCAAACCGGCTTGAAAGGTTTTGCCCAAGGCCGGGCAGTGCGGGCAAGCCCGGTAGTGTGGGGGTGTACCCCAAGCAGGCTTTGGTGCTGGTGAACTGGGGAAGCGGCACCGGGCCTGAATTGCAGGAACTGGTGGCTTTGGTGCAAAGCCGGGTGCTGGCCCAATTTGGTGTGCATCTGGAACCAGAACCCAATCTGGTGGGCATGTTTGAGCACCGAGGCGCCTGGCGCTGAGGGCAAGATTTTTCCTTCTTCTTATGCTTGGTTTACGCGAGCACCGCACTACGTCATGAGGTGACTCAGTGATTTTCGGTACTGAATGGCAGCGGCTACGTGTTTTTTACGAATGCGGGGCTCGTTCTCCAAATCGGCCAGCGTGCGCCCCACTTTACACACCCGGTGAATAGCGCGGCTGGACAAATGGTACTGGTGGGCGTAGGCCAGAAGCAGCCGTTCGGCTTCGGCATCGGGTTTGCAGTGGCGTGCAATCTGGCCGGGGGTTAGTTCGCCATTCAGGCACTGTTGCCTGTCCAGTTGCAGGCGGCGGGTGCGTGCCACTTTTTGCTGCATGGTTTCGGCGTCGTCGTGGGTGCCTGCGCGTTGCAGAAGCTCGCCCGCCTCTATGGGGCTTACTTCTACCGACAAATCAAGCCTGTCGGCCAAGGGACCAGACAACTTGCTTTGGTAGCGCCGAATTTGTTCGGGTGTGCATTGGCAGGCTTTTTTGGGGTGGCCCAAATACCCGCAAGGGCAGGGGTTGTGCGCACATACCCACAAAAAATTGGCCGGAAAATGCGCTTGATAGCCCGCGCGGCTGATCATGATTTTGCTGGTTTCCAGTGGTTCGCGCAGGGCTTCCAGGCAGCGCCTGTCGAACTCCAGTACTTCATCGGTAAACAGCACGCCTTCGTGGGCCAGAGTGATTTCTCCGGGCGTTGGCGGCGAGCCTCCGCCTACCAGTGCGGGCAACGAGCTGGATGCATGCGGATTCCTGAAAGGCCGAGCCATGCTGAGCTGATGCGTTTCGCCCTTCAGGTTTTGCATGGCGGCCAAGTGAAGCGCTTCTTCGTAATCCAGTGGCGGTAGCAAACTGCGCAGGCGTTGGGCCAGCATTGATTTTCCACTGCCCGGCGGGCCCATCAGGCGCAGGTGGTGTCGGCCTGTGGCGGCAACCATCAGTGCCAGCTTGGCGCTTTCGTGGCCAACCACTTCGTCCAGGCTTTGGGTGCCGGGGCGGCTTCTGTGCCAAAAGGTTGCGAAGTTACTACGGGCAGCGGGTCGCCGTGGCCCACCAGGTGGCTGGCCGCCTGTAGCAGGTCTTCCGGGCCGTACACCGGTACATCGGGCACCTGTGCAGCGGTGACGGCATCCACGGCGGGCACCATCAGTTGCTTGATGGCACAGCCGCCTTTGGCCATTTCGCGCCTGCAGGCATACGCCAGTGCAAAGGGGGTGCGCACACCGGTTAACTTGCCTGAAAGTGAGAGTTCGCCAGCAATGCACCAGTTTTCCAGATTGGCTTCACCCAGTTGCCCAGAGGCAGCTGCAATGCCCAAGGCAATCGCCAGGTCGTACGAGGCAGAGCCTTTGGGCAAGTCGGCTGGGGCCAGGTTGACGGTAATTCGCTGGGCAGGAAACTCAAACCCGGTGTTGAGCAGGGCCGAGCGCACGCGCTCTTTGGACTCCCGGATTTCGGTATCGGCAAGGCCAACAATGGCGAAAGAGGGCAAACCAGCCGAGAGGTGAACCTCGATGGTTACGGGTATCGGCTTGATGCCGACAAAGGTCATGGCATTGATGGTTGAAAGCGGCATGGCGGAAACGCAAAACCTCCTGACAGTTAGGTGTTGGGGTGTGAGCCGTGTGGCTGCTCCAGCTCGGCGACCCGGGTATTCCAGCGTTTTTACTTTCTCGCGCAGGCGCTCCAGCACCTGTTTTTGCGTGTCCAGCTCTTCCAGGCTGACGAATTCCATGTTGTGCAGGCTTTGCCGAACCAGTTGCAGGAATGGGTTTTGAAACTCAGCAAGGCCGTTGCTGGCCAAAAAATCCTTGATGCGTTCGTGAAGTGCTTCCAGGCGCGCCGGGTGCGATGGCTTTGGTTGATCAGTAGGGTGTTCTGGCTGATTGGGAAACGCATTCAAGGTGGCTGGCTCCAAAATAACCTCAAGGGTACACAATAAATGGCAGGGTAAACCGTGGGGTGCGTAAAAGTTTTGGTAAAGAGGAGTAAGAAGAAAACGCGAAGGGTTTACAAATTTCTTTTTATTTTGTAATATCCCGTTTTTATGTAATTTTTAACGAAATTCACCAGAAATACCATAAATGCTTGTTGAGCTCCCACGGGTTCAGTGGGCAACACCGAGCAACTTATCCAATTTTTTTAGCGAGTTTTTTGCCATGAACACACCCGGTTCTCCTGCAGCCTCTCCTATCGAGATGTGCCGTTATCCAACTGTTCAAAGCATGCCCACCACAGGGTGTCCGGGGAGTGAGGCCAGTGCTTTTCCCTCTATGCCGAACGGGGCGCAGGTTACAGCCGCTGCCAATGCAGCCGAGACTCCCCCCCGTTCCTGTTGTGAAGCAAGCCGTAATTGCTGCGGCAATTTATTGAGTGACATGTGTTGCTATCCGCGAAATCCACTCCAGGCAATGTTGGGCCCTGGCCCGGTTTGGTCGAATAACAACGTGCAGGACGTTGGTTCCGGACTGGACGCCACCAGTTGCTGCGAGGCCCTCTCTGTTATTCCTGAGGCTCTTTGTGCTTCTTTGCTCTGTTGTTTATGTCCACAATAAACACCCCACCAGCATTCCCTCTTCAGTCAATTTCCCTGGCATGCGAATCGGCCTGGTTCGCATGCCAGTCTTCTTTGCATTTTCCCAATTGTTGTAAAAGCGCTTCAAAAGCACCAAGCCCGTGCGGCCAATAGTGGGCAAGCCTCACTCTTTGGAGGCACAATGCACTTGATTGGTGCCCCAAGTGCGCTAACACTACCCAGTTTTACTGACCCCAAAGGGGTGGCACGTTTCTCGCTTGGAAAGTGCGGCACCAAGAAAAATCTTTCGCAATATTGTCGTATTCTCAGGAGAATTGAATGAAAAATCAGTGCTGGCTTCCGCAGTGGTGGCTGTGGCTTTTGGGGCTGTTTCTGCTCCGGCTTTTGCCGACAACGCGGCCTCAGGTGTTTCGGTGTCTGCCAACGTGGGTTTGGTAACCGATTACCGCTTCAGGGGTATTTCCCAGAATCTGGCGGGCACCCCGGCTTCCAATCAACCCGAAGCGGCTTTGCAGGGTGGCTTCGATGTCGATTTCGGCAACGGCTTTTATGTCGGCAACTGGAACTCCAACGTCAATTTTTCAGGCTCCACCCTGGAAATGGATTTATACGGCGGTTATTCCGGTGAATACAACGGCCTGTCTTACGATGTGGGCGCACTGTATTACTACTACCCGGGTGCCAACACGGCCGGGGGCAATATCGACCCCGACACACTGGAACTCTACGGTAGCCTGGGCTTTTATGGTTTTACCCTGGGCCTGTCGTACAACACCTCCAACGATTTGTTCGGAGTGGCCAACAACGATGGCGCAACCTACACCCACCTGGATTACGAATACCCGCTCTCTGAGGCTATTGGTCTGGTGGCGCATTACGGCACCACGCAATACGAAGATGGTACGTCTACCGACTACGACGATTACTCGCTGGGCGTTACTTACGCCGCCCATGGTTTTGATTTCGGCCTCACTTACGTAGACACCGATATCGATGGTGCCGCCAAAAACGACACCAACGATGGAACAGTTGTATTTTCAGTCAGCAAGTCGTTCTAAACGGGTTGTCGGGCAGCACTTCCTGAAAAGGCGTGCTGCCAACCTCTTTCAACTTTCAAAAAGGAGCGGTCAATGAAGCTGATACTGGCAATCATTAAGCCATTCAAACTGGACGAAGTACGCGAGGCGCTTTCTGCGATTGGGGTGCAGGGCATCACAGTGACCGAAGTCAAGGGTTTTGGTCGCCAAAAGGGCACACCGAGTTGTACCGTGGTGCCGAATATGTGGTGGATTTTCTGCCCAAGGTTAAAATTGAAGTGGCCGTAGACGACAGCATTTTAAGTCAGGCAATCGAGGCGATTGAAGGCGCTGCCAAAACCGGGAAGATTGGTGACGGCAAGGTTTTCGTGCTCGACTTGTTGAGTGTCACCCGTATCCGCACGGGCGAAACTGGTAAAGACGCGCTTTAACGCACACAGGGGGACACACCATGAAGAAAGTTTTTTCGATTTGGCTGACAGCAACCGTGCTGGGGCTGGGGAGTCTGTCTACGGGGGCTTTTGCCGAAGAGCAGCTTGTGCCTGCGGTAGAGTCTGCCGTGGAGTCAGCAGTGGATTCGGCAACGCAAGCTGTTGAAAACGTGCTAAGTACAGAGCAAACAGAGGCACCTGCGGCGGCAGGCACCATGGACAAAGGCGACGCAACGTTCATGATGCTGGCAACCGTTCTGGTTATTTTCATGACAGTGCCTGGTCTGGCCTTGTTTTATGGTGGCCTGGTACGCGCCAAGAACGTGCTTTCCGTGTTAATGCAGGTGTTTGCGGTGTTCAGCCTGATAGTGGTGTTGTGGGCCATTTATGGCTACACGCTGGCTTTTGGTGGCGGCGACAACCTGTTCTACGGCAACTTCAGCAAATTGTTTCTGGCTGGTGTTACCCCCGATTCAATGTCGGCCACCTTCACCGATGGCGTCATGATTCCTGAATACATTTTGCGCCTTCATCTACCTTGCGGGCATTACCTGTGCGCTGATTGTTGGCTCGTTTGCTGAGCGCATCAAGTTTTCTGCGGTGTTGGTGTTTTCGGTGCTGTGGTTCACCTTCAGTTATATTCCTGTTGCACACATGGTGTGGGATGGTGCGGGTTACCTGTTCCAGGAAGGTGCTATCGATTTCGCCGGTGGCACGGTGGTGCACATCAACGCTGCCATGGCTGGCTTGGTGGGTGCTTACCTGGTGGGCAAGCGTGTCGGGTTTGGCAAAGAACCCATGCCTCCGCACAACCTCACGCTCACCATGGTAGGTGCTTCCATGCTGTGGGTGGGCTGGTTTGGCTTTAATGCCGGTTCTAATCTGGAGGCCTCTGGTGGTGCATTTCTGGCTTTCATTAACACCTTGCTGGCCACTGCTTCAGCAGTGTTGGCGTGGTCGGCTGCCGAGGCGCTGTCCCGTGGCAAGGCGTCTACTCTGGGTGCGGCTTCCGGTGCGGTAGCGGGCTTGGTGGCCATTACCCCAGCCTGCGGCAATGTGGGGCCAATGGGTGCCATTGTGCTTGGTTTGCTGGCAGGTGTTATTTGCCTGTGGGGCGTAAATGGTTTGAAGCGCATGCTGGGTGCCGACGATTCGCTGGATGTATTTGGTGTGCACGGCGTGGCCGGCGTGCTGGGTGCTTTGCTGGTGGCGGTGTTTAACGCCCCATCACTTGGTGGTCAAGGCGGTGCCGACTACGTCATTGCCAGTCAATTGGCTGTGCAGGCCAAGGGGGTTGTAATCACTATTGTGTGGTCTGGCGTGGTGTCGGTTATTGCCTTCAAACTCGTTGACCTTGCGATGGGCTTGCGTGTGGTTGAAGAAGAAGAACGTCAGGGTCTGGATATTTCCTCGCACGGCGAGCAGGCGTATACACGCTAAACATCACCCACTATAAAACTCTCTCTTGCGGGAGAGTCGGGCTGCCCTTGGGCAGCCCACTTAAAGGCACCTTGGGGTGCCTTTTTTTGTGCCCACGATTGGGGGTCCTGCAAGCAGTCAGGCATTCAACAGGCTTGAGGCCAGTCTGACCATTCGTTACAATCGGACTTTCCCGTTGTTTTTCATTCTTTCTTCAGAGGTTCTTTTGTCTACCCGCAGAGGTTTCAGTATTGCATCGGTAAGCATGGTTGTTTTGCTTGCAGGTGCCTGGGCATGGGGCCTGTATACCTCTTCTGGCACTGACGATGTTTCTGTGGGGCTTGAGCCCACGGAAGAACCGGAGGCTACCGACATGCCGGTTGGCTGGGTGGTGCATGCCTCCGAAACCGTCAAGATAAAATCCAGCTCTGCCCCGTGGCAAATGCTCAGGGTGCTGGATGACTTGCAGCCCGGCGACTCTATCGAGCTGGAGCCCGGCGATGAGTTGTCGGTGCTTTCTTTCGTGCAGCCCGGGCGGCGCCTGTTTACCGGGCCTGCCAATCTGGAGGTGCGCGCAGACACCATTTCCATTCGCCGTGGCGAGCGCGCCAAAATTTTCCCGGTTTCCGACAGCCAAATGGCACTGGCCAAAAAATGGTTTGCCCTGCATCCATCGGGCAGGCCGCGCACCGATTTTCTGAAGCCCAAGGCCAACCCTGCTTTGCGTGTGGAGCAGCCTTTGAATGGCGCCCTGCTGTTAACGCGTGACCCGGTGTTTGAGTTCAGGGGCCAAATGCCGCGCGATGGTCAACTGATTATTTATCTGGAAAATGGAAGGCGTTTTTGGGTGCAGCCTGCCGCAGAAAACTACATTTCTTTTCCACCCGCAACCAGCTTTGAGTGGGGCCAGCATTTTAACTGGGAACTCAGAAAGCACACGGGCGGACGCATTTTAGAGGGCAGCTTTGCGATTGCTACCCAAGAACAGGCGTACGAGTTGCTGGTCAGCAAGGTGCCCAACTTGCTAGAAACACCTCGCGAAGACCTGTTTTTTTACGGTGTGCGGTTGGAGTTGGCGGGGGCGCAGCGCGAAGCCAACCAAATGTGGGAAATACTGGGCCGGGAGCCGCAGTAGCTTGTGGAGAAACAGCATGGATAAAATAAAACAAACAAAACAGCTTGTTGGCGAAATAAATCGTTTGCACCGTGAGTTTTCGAATGCTTATTTTGAAACAGGGAAAATCGAAAAAATCAACCTTTCCAAAACCATCAAGCATGTGCCTGTGCCCCATATCTACAAATATCGACTCACCTTGCACGAAAGCGTGAATGATTACCTGATGGGCGCAGATATCGACATAAAATATTTTTATCGTGTAAAAACCCGTGAAAGTATTGACGACAAAATTGCGCGTTTCTCAACCCGCGAAGATCAATACCCCGTCCATAACTGGCTCAATGATATTTTTGGGGTGCGCATTGTTCTGACTGCCAATGAAATAAAGTCGGTTATGGATTTGCTGGATGACTGGCAAGATGAATTGAGCCTGAAAAACTGGTACTTGCGTGATAAAGAAGGCTACCGCGGTTTGCATGTTTACTTCAAGAATAAAAATAACTTCTATTTTCCTTGGGAACTGCAAGTCTGGGATGCACAAGACATCCAAAGCAATATTCAAAATCACGAGAAATTCAAGCGGAATTTTGTGTGAATGTACGGTTCTGTAAGGCTATAGCGGGAAAAATGTAATATGGCATAAATTTTGCGATTCTTTCTTGCCTCCCCAGTGCCAGAACAAGAAAGCAGAATCGGGAAGCCTATGCCATATTAATTTGTTCTTCTATACGCTGCTACTGTCAGTTCTATGTGTATGTGTCAGCTCAGCTAGCTGTATGTGAGCTGCTGCGGGAGGTAAAGGGGCGGCTGTGCTGGGAGCTGTCCTGTTTTGCCATGGTGGTGGCGTAGGGCGTGGGTAGGCGACAAGTTGTCGATCATCGTTTGATGTGCTGTGGCTTGAACCGGAATCACTTGGCTGTGTGGCTGCCTGTTGTGCAGAATGAAGGCCGGGTCCTACGGAAGGATGACAGGGGTGGTTGATAAAAAGTCTCCCCGGGGGAGCACGAGGGCCATGGAGATGGGTCCAAGGTACATCGCCTGCAGAAGCTGCATCTGCGTCTTCTGTTGGGTGAACGGCTTCATCGTGCAAGCTCGCTGTGGGCCTGCTGTTGTTTTCTGCGCAACTTTCGCTTAAAGCTGCAAAGTGCTGAACCGCAGCACGTAAACACAGTAGTGAGGCTATAACCTTAAGCGGGGCATTTTCTGTGGGGTTGTTAGATGAACCACCAGATGTATCTGGATTTTGGTTCTTTAGGCTTGTATACGCTAAGTAGGAAGTGCTTACCAAAAGATAGCAAGCCGATGCACCAAAAAAAATCCCCGAAGCAGCGTGAAGAAGTTTAGTGAATCGGTTTGACTGAGTGTGGTTTGAGTGGGTGGCTGTTTGAAAAGGGTCGCTGAAGACTCTATGGCTTTGAGGAATGCTTGGCATGAAAATTCCTTGTTTTGCGAGGTGAGTTCAGAATGGGTAAAGAAATAAGTGGCTTGTTTTAATAAAAAAGTTCACTATTTTTTGGTGTGTGTGTAATTAAAAGATGCGGTGCCACTGCAATCGGTGGTCTGAAATACCCATGTCTGAGATTCCCGCTAAGGCCGCGTCCGAAACCCCGTCTGCCGCTTTACAGCCCGCCTATTGGTCCAGTTCTGTCCATCGGCTGTAGGCTTGCAGCAAAGTGGTTTCCAGCTTGCTGAGTTCTTGTTGGGTTTGGGTGATTTCGTCTGCAGGTTGGTTGTAAAAAGCAGGATCGCCTATCAGGGCTACGAGTTCGGTTTGGCGTTTTTCCAGGGCTTCAATGCGGGCGGGCAGGGTGTCGAGTTCGCGTTGGTCTTTGTAGCTGCGCTTTTTTACGCGTGCGGCGGGTGCTGATGCTGCTTGTTCTGGGGCAATATTTCCAGAAGCGGTGCTGGGGTTGTTGGCCGTTTCGTTGGGGGTGGCGGCTTGGGGTAGCCAAGGGTCGCATGTGCGTTGGCGCAGCCAGTCGTCATAGCCGCCAATGTACTCAGAAATTTTGCCCTGGTTTTCAAAAACCCAGCACCGGGTGACTATTTTATCGATGAATTCGCGGTCGTGGCTGACTAGCAGCACTGTGCCATCGTAATCGTTGAGGCGTTCTTCCAGAAGTTCCAGGGTTTCGATGTCCAGGTCGTTGGTGGGTTCGTCCAGCACCAGCACATTCGACGGCTTGGCAAACAGTTGCGCCAGCATAAGCCGGGCGCGCTCACCACCCGAGAGCGTGCGCACGGGCTGGCGGGCGCGGTCGGGCGAAAACAGAAAATCCTGCAAATAGCCCATCACATGCTTCGATTTGCCGTTCATTTCGATGAATTCTTTACCTGCACCAATTACCTCCACGGCGGTTTGGCTTTCGGTAAATCCGCTGCGCAGTTGGTCGAAGTAGGCCACTTCCAGCCGGGTGCCCAAGCGGATATGTCCGCTATCTGGCTTTAAATCGCCCAGCAGTACCCGCAGCGCGGTGGTTTTTCCAATGCCATTGGGGCCTAGCACGCCAATTTTGTCGCCGCGCATAACCACGGTAGAAAACCCGTGCACCAGTTGCCTGCCGCCCAGGTTCAGGTGTATGTCGGTTAGTTCGGCTACCAGTTTGCCGCTTTGGCTGGCTTCTTGAATATCGATTTGGGCTTTGCCGCTTTGGTTGCGGCGTTGCGAAAACTGGGTACGCATTTCCTTGAGAGCGCGCACGCGGCCTTCGTTGCGGGTGCGGCGTGCCTCTATGCCTCTGCGAATCCACACTTCTTCCTGAGCCAGCCTTTTGTCGAACAGGGCGGTTTGCTTTTCTTCGGCAGCCAAGGCATCGGCCTTGCCTTTGAGGAAGCCTTCGTAGCCACCCGACCAGCTTTGTAAAATACCGCGATCCAAATCGCACACGCGGGTGGCCAGCTTGCGCATGAAAGAGCGGTCGTGGCTTACAAATATCACTGCGCCAGTGAATTGCAAAATCTGTTCTTCCAGCAGTTCTATGCCGGGAATGTCCAAATGGTTGGTGGGTTCGTCTAAAAGCAGCACATCGGGGTTGCCCACCATGGCTTGTGCCAGCATAACCTTGCGTTTCATGCCGCCAGAAAGACTGGCGAAGGGCAGATCGGCCTGCAGTTTAAAGCGGCCAATCATTTGCTGAATTTTGCTGCTGGCATCCCAGGCATGGTGTTCGGCCAGCACGGCCTGTGCATCCAGCAACTGTTTTTCGTGTTCGGCGCTTAAGTGGTGGTGCTGGCTCAGGCGCTCAGCCAGTATGGCGGCTACACCTGGTTCACCCAGACCCTGGGCCACCACATCTTCCACCAGCAAGTCCTGGGCGGTTGGCACAGCCTGGCGCAGGCAGCCTATGCGCAGGCCGCTGGTTTGAACAAGCTGGCCGTCTTCGGGCTGAAGTTCACCCAGTAAAATACGAAACACCGTGCTTTTGCCGGTGCCATTGCGCCCTACCAATGCCACGCGCTCGCGCTCTTCCAGGGCAAAATCGGCTTGGTCCAGCAAAACGGTTTGCCCGATGCGGTAGGTGACTTGTTTTAAACCCAATAACATGTGTGGCCTTCGGTGGAGTGTGCTGCTGACAGGAGGCCATTTTGCCGTATTTTCCCGCTATATAGCGGAACAACTGTAAACAGCCTGACCGCTTTTGGGGCGTATTCAGGTTTGCACCAGTTTTTTGGTGTTTTGAATGCTCATGAGCATGCCAACGCCCAGCCCCAGCGTAACCATGGCAGTGCCACCGTAGCTCATAAAGGGCAATGGCACGCCTACCACGGGCAAAATGCCGCTGACCATACCCACATTCACAAATGCATAGGTAAAGAAAATCAACGACAAACTGCCCGCCAGCAAGCGCGAAAACAGGGTGGGGGCGTTGGCTGCAATCACCAGGCCGCGCACAATCAGGCAGCTGTAGAGGGTGAGCAGCAGCAGGCAGCCTATCAGGCCGAACTCTTCGGCCATCACGGCAAAAATAAAGTCGGTGGTGCGTTCGGGAATAAATTCCAGGTGGGTTTGCGTGCCCTTCAAAAAGCCTTTGCCTGTCAGACCCCCTGAACCCACGGCTGTGGTGGACTGAATAATGTGGAAGCCTTTACCCAACGGGTCTTTGGTGGGGTCTAGCAGGGTAAGCACCCGCTGGCGCTGGTAGTCGTGCATTAAAGCCCACACCAGAGGCAGGCTTGCCAAGCCCAGGGCAGCGAGCAATCCCATGATCCGCCACGAAAGCCCGGCAAAGAAAAATCACAAAAACTCCTGCACCCAAAACCAGCAGTGCGGTGCCCAAATCGGGTTGTTTGAGTATGAGTGTACCGGGCACTGCCAGCAGTACCAGTGCAAAGGTGAAATCTTTCCAGTTGGAAATGTTTTCCCGTTGCTGAAAAAACCAGGCCAGCATGAGCGGCATGGCAATTTTCATGAACTCCGAGGGCTGTATGCGTACAAAGCCTAAATCCAGCCAGCGGCGTGCGCCTTTGGAAATGTCGCCAAAAAGGGCCACAGCTACCAGTAAAAGGGTGCCAAACAGATAAGCGGGCAAAGCAACTTTCATGAGACTTTGCGGGGGAATGTTGGCAGCTATCCACATCACCAGAAAGGCAACCGCAAAATTGCGCACCTGGTCTTCAAAACGTCCGTTGTAATCGAAGGCGGCGCTGTATTGGGTAACCAGGGCGAGCGAAAAAAGCAGTAGCAGAATCATGAGCAGCACCGGGTCGAATACGGTGAAGTACGGTTTGACTCTGGGCCATAGGGGTTCTTTGCCCATGGTGCGGCTCATGGCGTGATCTCCTTGGGTGCTACAGCCTGTGTGAGGTCTTGCACGGTTTCCGGGTCTTCTTCGCTGGGTTTGGCGCTTTTCTGGGCCCAGTAGGCATCTAGCACCTGGCGGGCAGCAGGTGCGGCTGCCTGTGCGCCAAAACCACCATTTTCCACGATCACCGCCAATACAATTTCTGGCTTTTCAACGGGCGAGAACGCCACAAACCAGCTGTGGTCTTTCAGTCGTTCCTGCACCTCTGCCCGGTTGTATGTTTCACCTTGTTTTACGCTGTATACCTGTGCTGTTCCGGTTTTACCGCCTGCTTCGTAAGGCGTATTTTGAAAGGAATTTCAGCCGTGCCTTCGGTGGTGACACGGTGCAGGCCTTCTTTCACAATGGCCAGATAGTCGGGGGGCAAGTCGATTTTCCGGATGTCGCGGTTTTGGGCATCGCGGTAGGTGCCGCTGACGGGGTCTTGAAAGGCTTTGACCAACCTTGGTTGGGCATCAATGCCGCCGCTTACCAGCACACCTGTGGCATGGGCCATTTGCAGAGGCGTGTAGTTGTTGTAGCCTTGCCCAATCGCAACCGATACGGTTTCTCCAGAGTACCAGCGCTGCAGCTCAGGCTTTTTAAAGGCGTTGTTTTTCCATTGGCGCGAGGGCAGTACTCCGGTGCGTTCGCCGCCTAAATCGATTCCGGTTTTTTCCCCGAAGCCAAACTGGGCCATGTAATCAGAAATTACATCTATTCCCATATCGCTACCAAGTGTGTAATAAAAAGTATTACAGGAGTCGTAAATGGATTTGTACAAGTCTACATAGCCGTGGCCACCGGGTTTGTCGTCCATGAAGCGGCGTTTGCCGAAATCAAAATAGCCAGGGTCGTACATCACGTAGCCGGGTTTTCTAAAGCCTCTGTGCAGGGCTGCCATCAGCATGAAAGGCTTGAAAGTAGAGCCGGGTGGGTAGGTGCCTGCAAGCGGGCGGTTGAGCAGGGGGCGGTCTGGCGATTCGTTGAGTTGTTTCCAGCTTTCGCTGTCGATGCCTTCAACAAACAGATTGGGGTCGAAGTTGGGGTGGCTGACCATGGCCAGTACGTCCCCGTTGTTGGGGTCGAGTGCGACAAGGGCGCCGCGTCTGTCGTTCAGGGCTTTTTCCGCTGCTGTTTGCAGGCCAATGTCGATGGACAAAACCAGGTTGTCACCGGGCACTGCCGGAGAGCGCGAAAGCACCCGCACTGCACGCCCACCTGCCGAGGTTTCCACCTCTTCAAATCCGGTGGTGCCATGCAAGGTGGATTCGTACTGCTTTTCCAGGCCGTCTTTGCCAATGTAAACCGTGCCCCGGTAATTGTTGGTTTCGTTGTTGTCTTCGATGCGTTGTTCATCGCGCGCGGAAACCCGGCCAATATAGCCCAGGGTATGGGCGGCATATTGCGCAAAAGGGTACTGCCGAAACAGGCGTGCGCGTATTTCCACGCCCGGAAACCGGAATGCCTGAACCGCAAAGCGTGCCACTTCTTCATCGGTGAGGCGGGTACGCAAAGGAATGGACTCAAACCGCTTGGATTCGTAGCGCAGTTTTTTAAATCGGCGTTTATCGAGCGGGGAAATTTCTACAATTTTGCCCAGTTCCTCAATGGTTTCTTCGAGATTTTCGATTTTCGAGGAGGTGATTTCCAGGGTGTAGGCGGAGTAGTTGTCGGCCAGCACCACCTGGTTGCGGTCGAGAATAAGCCCGCGGTTGGGTACCAGCGGTACAATGGTGATGCGGTTGTCTTCGGCCTTGGCGCTGAAGTTTTCGTAGTTGATCAGTTGAAGCCACACGAGCCGTGTAACCAGCACAACAAACAAAAAAACAACTCCGGTACCTGCTACCAGCAGGCGAAAGCGGAATTGTTTCAGTGCTTGTTCCGGGTGCTTGAATTCTGTCATATGGGGCGATTTTGATCGCGCGATTCAGGCAGTTGTTGCGGCACCAGCAACACAAACCGAAGCACTGGCCAAAGCACGGCAGTTATGGCGCTTTGTATGAAAAATTCGAAACCGGGGTTTAGGCCGCCAACCAGCAGGCGCACACTGAAGGTGACCAGTTGGGCGGCAAGTAGCAGGGGCAATATGTGGGTGGCCTGCATCAGTGGTGAAAACCAGATAACACGGCGGTGAATGGTGATGGCAAAGTAAGAAAGCAGGGTGTAGGCCAAGGCATGCTCGCCAAACACACTGGCAGAGTGCACGTCCATGAAGACACCAAACACCCAGGCCAGGCCAATGCCCACACGCCGGGGTTGGTGAATGTTCCAGAACACCAGGGTGAGCGCCAGAAAATCGGGGCGAAGCCATTCGCGGCCTAAGGGCAACATTTCAAGCAGGGTGGCAATGGCCAGCGAAGACGCAATAAACCAGGGGTTGGCTGGTCGCAAAATAAAAGCCGCGTGCGTTGTGGTTAATTCCCATTGTCATTTTCCGGTTGGGTGGGCGTTGTGGCAGGTGCCGGCAAGCCTTCTGGCTCCGGGGTGCGCACGGTATCCAGGGCCAGCAAAAAGCGGTGGCGTTCTACGCCTGCTATGGGTTCGCAAAAAATGCTGGCAAATGCGTAGCGAGAATTGCGCTCTACGCGAATAACGCGCGCCACGGGTATGCCGCGTGGGTATACGCCGTCCAGGCCAGAGGTAACCAGCAAATCCTGATCGCGAATGTCTGCGTTGGCGGCCATGAATCGCAATTCAAGCAGGCCACCATCCAGGCCGCCATAGGCTACGCTGCGCAATCCGTTGCGCAGGTTTTCTACCGGAATGATTTGATCTTTGTCAGTGACCAGCGACACCTCGGAGCGGCCCGGATAGGTGCGGGTTACCTGCCCTAAGAGGCCGAGTTCATCGATAACCGGCATCCCTGCGTTGATACCATGAATACTGCCTTTGCCCACGATTATTTTTCGGGAAAAGGGGTCGTTGGCATCGGAAACCACTTCGGTAAGAATGGCGCCTTTAACCTGCAAAACCGAGCCCACGTTCATGAGTTTGCGCAGTTTGTCGTTTTCTTTTTGCAGCAGGCTTAAGCTATTGAGTTTTTGGTGGTTTTCCAGTTGCAGTTTTTGCAGGCGTTCGTTTTCAGTGCGCAGATTATCGAGCGAGGCAAAATACTCCAGCACATTCTCGACCAGACTTACCGGAATGTCGGATGTTTGTTGCAGGGGGTACAGGGCCGCACCAATGGCTTTGCGCACCATTTCCAGGGAATTGGTGCGCGCATCCAGAACAAGCAGACCCAACGACAACAGTACAAAAAACAGCAGACGTACTCTGGCCGAAGGTCCTTGGTTAAACAGTGGCGGTGGAGTGTGCTCCATTGCGCCCTCGCTGTGCCCTCATTGTGCCCCTCAATGTTCCCCTGGTTGAATGCCTGTGGGCGTAATGCCTGGTTTGTGCGCTTGGTTGCGCACTTTTTATGGTGTGTGTTGCTTATTCACTGGTAAAAATGGTGCCCAGTTTGTCCATGCGTTCCAGAGCCATGCCGCACCCTCGAACCACGCAGGTAAGCGGATCTTCGGCTACGTGCACGGGCAGGCCGGTTTCTTCCATCAGCAGGCGATCGAGATCGCGCAACAGCGCGCCGCCGCCGGTCAGCATCATGCCGCGTTCGGCAATGTCGGCACCCAATTCAGGTGGAGTTTGTTCAAGTGCAGATTTAACCGCTGAGACGATGGCATTGAGGGGTTCGGTGAGTGCTTCAAGAATTTCGTTGGAAGAAATGGTGAAGCGGCGCGGAATGCCTTCTGACAAATTGCGGCCAGTGACTTCCATGTCTTTGACTTCAGAACCTGGAAAGGCCGAGCCTATTTGCTTTTTAATGGCTTCGGCGGTGGGCTCGCCAATGGTCATGCCGTAGTTGCGGCGGATGTAGCTGATAATGGCTTCGTCGAATTTGTCGCCACCCACGCGCACGCTGCCTGCATACACCATGCCGCCCAAAGAAATAATGCCTACTTCGGTGGTGCCGCCACCGATGTCTACCACCATGGAGCCAGAGGCTTCTGATACGGGCAAGCCTGCGCCAATGGCTGCGGCCATGGGTTCTTCGATAAGGTACACCTGAGAGGCACCTGCACCGAGTGCCGATTCACGAATGGCCCGGCGTTCTACCTGGGTAGAGCCGCAGGGCACACAAATGATGATGCGTGGGCTGGGCGAGAACAGCCTGCTTTCGTGCACCATTTTGATGAACTGCTTGAGCATTTGCTCGGTAACGGTGAAGTCGGCAATAACGCCGTCTTTCATGGGGCGAATGGCCTCGATGTTGCCTGGTACCTTGCCCAGCATTTGCTTGGCTTCCAGGCCAACGGCAGTAATGGTTTTTTGCCATTGGGCCCGCCTTCCTGCCGAATGGCAACCACGGAAGGTTCGTCGAGGACAATGCCTTTGGACCGAGCATAAATGAGTGTGTTTGCTGTGCCAAGGTCAATGGCCAAATCATTGGAGAGATAGCTTCTCAAAAACCCAAACATGGTTGTGTGTATCCGTTTTTCAGGCAGGCAACTCGCGTGGAGGCCTTGGGTGTTGAAGGATGAACAGACTAATTGCAGAACTTGTAACGCCGTTCAAATGAATGACTGATGATAACCTATAAAATGGCGTCTTCAGGCCAGTATACCCAACAAATTTTCTGCATCGGGGTTCAGCATTTGGCCTGCTACCTTGAATGTTCAACGGAGACCTTCCATGTCAGTCGATTCCGGGCAGCTGTTTGCGCTCGCCAATTTGTCCAGACTTAAACTGGAGCCAGCACAAGCCCCGGTTTTACAAGCACAAATTAACAATATCATGGCGCTGGCAGATGCGTTGTCTGCCCAAAACACGGAGGGCGTAAAGCCTTTGGCGCATCCGCTGGAAATTATTCAGGCGGTGCAGTTGCGCCTGCGCGAAGACTGTGTTTGCGAACCCGATGCACGTGCCGCGAACATGACCAACGCCCCTGCCGTGCAAAACAACCTGTTTTTGGTGCCCAAGGTAATTGATTAACTGAACCACTCAGCAACAAAGCCCACTCTTATGACCAGCCTTTTCCCCGATATTGCCACCCTGCGCAGCCAACTCGATAGCCGCGCGGTTTCTGCCACCGAGCTGGCCCAGGAACACTTAAAGCGGGTTAAAGCCGCTTCCAGCCTGAATGCTTTTGTGGATGTAAACGAGGCCGAAACACTGGCGCAAGCCAAGGCGGCCGATGCCCGGCTGGCTGCGGGCGAAACTGCGCCTCTGCTAGGCATTCCTTTGGCGCACAAAGACATTTTTGTAACCACCGGGTTTAAAAGCACGGCCGGATCGCGCATGCTGGCGAATTACCAAAGCCCTTTTAATGCCGAAGTGGTGCAGCGCCTGGCTTTGGCCGGAGCCGTCAGTTTGGGCAAACTCAATTGCGATGAATTTGCAATGGGTTCGTCCAATGAAAACAGTGCGTTTGGCCCTTGCCACAACCCTTGGCATGCCCATGCGGTGCCAGGTGGCTCTTCGGGTGGATCTGCCGCTGCGGTGGCTGCTGGTTTGGTGCCTGTTGCCACTGGCACCGATACCGGTGGATCTATTCGCCAGCCTTCTGCGTTTTGTGGCGTAACCGGCATTAAACCCACCTATGGAAGTTGTAGCCGGTACGGCATGATTGCCTACGCTTCCAGCCTTGATCAGGCCGGGCCGATGGCGCGCTCGGTTGAGGATTGCGCGATCATGCTCGGCGCGATGGCCGGGTTCGATCCCAAGGACGCGACCAGCCTCAAGATGGACGTTCCCGATTGGGAAGCGGCATTGAACGCCGACCTGCGCGGCAAGAAGGTCGGCATCCCGCGCGAATACCGGATGGAGGGCACCGATCAGGCGATCCTCGATTCGTGGGAGCAGGGCAAGGCGTGGCTGAAGGACGCGGGCGCGGAGATCGTCGACGTCTCGCTGCCGCACACCAAATACGCGCTGCCCGCCTATTACATCGTCGCCCCCGCCGAGGCCTCATCCAACCTCGCCCGCTATGACGGCGTGCGCTATGGCCTGCGCGATCTGCCCGACGGTTCCGGCTTGCAAGATATGTATGCTGCCACCCGCGCCGCCGGGTTCGGGGACGAGGTCAAGCGCCGCATCCTGATCGGCACCTATGTGCTCTCGGCGGGCTTCTACGACGCCTATTACACCCAGGCGCAGAAGGTCCGCGCGCTGGTGGCCCGCGATTTCGAGCGCGCGTTCCAAGAGTGCGACGTGATCCTCGCCCCGACCACGCCGACCGCCTCGTTCCCGCTGGGTTCGATGAACGAAGACCCGCTGACGATGTATCTCAACGATGTCTTCGCGGTCCCCGCCAGCCTCGCAGGCCTCCCCGCGATGAGCGTGCCCGCCACGATCAACGCCGATGGCCTGCCGCTGGGCCTGCAACTGGTTGGCAAGCCGTTCGATGAACAGGGCGTGCTGAACGCAGGCCTCGCGATCCAGCAGCGCGCGGGGTTCACTGCGCAGCCGGTGAAGTGGTGGTGAGCGGTCCCCATCTAGCCATTCGGCTAGGAGCAGTTCTAACACTGTCCTGTGTGGCCGGGTGTGACGCTAACTCGATGATTGAGGACTCGTCATATGATGACTGCATTCTCAACTCTGTAGCAAGCGCACCTAATGAGAGTGCTGTTGAATTGGTGCGGGAATCGTGCCTCCGAAAATTCACGATTGTGAAGGAAATTCCCCTCAAAGTTACCCATTCACTCAATTCACAAAGCAAGATCACCATCTCGAATCCGAGTGACTATATAGTGACGCAGGTGGCAGTTGATGCCGGTGATTTAGGTGAATGGGAGCAGTCGGAATGGATTGAGCCTCACGGCTGGATCGACACTGATGCACCGGACGCAAGTCTCGAATTTGTTAAAGCGGCCAAGGGCGGGAAAGTTGAGGCAATGTCTCTTCGTGTTATCGAGGTCGACGCATCTGCCAAATCTGACTGAGGAAAATTGTCGATGGGGCAAGAACCGAATTCAAGCGAGTTAACCGCGTTTGTTGCGAGCACTCTCAAGGCCATAGCTGCTGGCATTGAAGAAGCACAAGGAACTCAAATTGCATCAGCGCACGGCACTGGTTCATTTAGATTTCGAGCGCCGGATGAGGTTGAGTTTGATGTCGCAGTTTCAGCCACCCGCAGTGAGACTGGCGGGGGAGGTTTGAAGGTGGCAGTTTTCGGGATTGG
>JAAURO010000208.1 GCA_012032215.1 Limnobacter sp. | reverse complement strand
AATGTGTACGAAACTTTAGTGTCGGAAATCCCCAGTTGCCCGCAAGGCACTTCAGTTTTTCGTCCACGTATTTACAATCTGGTGAGTCGCCATGGCATTGGTTTCATGAAAACACAAAGGCCAGCTTTTTTGTGATCGCTCCAGCCAAGACATCATTGACCTGCTGCTGTGCGAATGCAAGGCGGGGCAGGTGCAGTGGTTTCGCCCCCATCGGGTACACAGCCTGGAGTTGGCGCAAGCGGGCAACCCGCCTTCTGGCTTTGTGGCACACAGCACTGCAGGTGCCTTGCGCGCCCGTGCAGTGGTAATTGCCACTGGTGGGCTGCCCATTCCCAAAATTGGTGCAAGCGATTTCGGTTTGAAGATTGCCCGCCAGTTCGGGCACCGCGTAGTAGAGCCTCACCCGGCGTTGGTGCCGCTCACCTTTAGTGCCGAACAGTGGCAGCCTTATAGTGGCCTGGCGGGTTTGTCTTTGCCGGTACACATTCGTGGTGGCCAGCAAAGCGCCCCGTGGTTTGATGAAGACCTGCTGTTTACGCACAGAGGCTTAAGTGGTCCTGCCGTGTTGCAGGCTTCCAGCTATTGGCAGCCGGGATTGGCGCTTGAAATCAACTTAAGCAAGTGGCCCTCTGAACAGGCATTGCTGGCGCATCTGGTGGCCTCGGTATCGGGCACCAAAGCAAGCCTGGAAAGCTGGTTGTCACAACACTTGCCTGGCTGGCCACGCAGGCTTGTTCAAACCTGGCTGGCAAATCCGCAATACCGTGAAATCGCCGCCCGCAAGGTGGCCGAGCATGGGCAAAAACAACTCGTGCCGCTTGCCCGTGGGCTTGCAAACTGGAGCCTTACCCCCTTCTGGCTCAGAAGGCTACCGCAAGGCCGAAGTCATGCGCGGCGGCGTGGCCACTCAGGAATTAAATGCCGGCTCCATGGAGTCAGTACGTCAGCCTGGCCTGTATTTTGTGGGCGAGGTGGTAGACATGACTGGATGGTTAGGCGGCTACAACTTTCAGTGGGCATGGTCGAGTGCCGCTGTGGCGGCAGCGCATTTGAGTACGAAGCGGCACGGCTTTCCTGCCGGGGCTTGAAAGCACCAGGGGCAAAACCCCCCATACCACCCCAAGCCCTACGGAATGCTTTACAATACAGGGTTTCCCTATTCTTTGGTTGAAGTAAGCATGACGCACGTCGTTACAGAAAAATGCATCAAGTGCAAATATACCGATTGTGTAGACGTTTGCCCTGTCGATTGTTTTCGTGAAGGCCCGAATTTTCTGGTCATAGACCCCGACGAATGCATCGATTGCGCGGTGTGTATTCCAGAATGCCCGGTCAATGCCATTTACGCCGAGGAAGATGTGCCTGCCGATCAAGTCAAGTTCATCCAGATCAACATCGACCTTTGCGCAGACTGGCCCAGCATTACCCGCATGAAAGAGCCCCTTCCCGATGCCGACAACTGGAAAGAAGTTGACAACAAGTTGCAGTATCTTGAAAAATAAAAGTGGGTCCGGCAAGTCCGTTTGTGATCGGGGCGCACCGCCTGCCTCCAGCCTGCTGAATGCCCGAAGCAAACCACAAATACACCCTGGAAACAATAACCGGCATCCATACCTGGGTGCCGGGCAAGCTGTTTTCGTTTACCTGCACCCGTCCGCCAGGCTTTCGTTTTGCCGCAGGGCAGTTTGCCCGCCTGGGTATGGAAAACACGCTGCAACTGCAAGGGGAAGGCCCTGTCATTTGGCGGGCCTATTCCATGGTTTCTGGGCCTTACGATGAACAACTTGAGTTTTTTTCAATTGTGGTGCCCAATGGCGCGTTTACCTCTCACCTGTCGCAGCTTCAAGTGGGCGGCACGCTGTGTATCGACAAAACCAGCTTTGGTTTTTTAACCACAGCCCGGTTTGAATCGGGTTCTCAGTTGTGGATGCTCAGTTCGGGCACAGGCTTGGCGCCTTTTCTATCCATATTGAACGATCCGGCCCCCTGGCAACAATTCCAGCACATTGTGTTGGTGCACAGCGCCAGAACCACCGCAGAATTGGCTTACGAGTCAGTCATTCAGGGGTTGGCCCAACATCCCATGCTTTCGGAACTGGTGCCCAACCTGGGCTCCCGTTTTCACTATGTGCCCGTGGTTACACGCGAAGCCTCGCCTTCGGGGCTTATACAACGTATTCCCGAACTGCTGCAAAGTGGCGCATTGCAGCAATACACGGGTTTGCACACCTCGGTGCAAGCCAGCCGGTTCATGATTTGCGGCAACCCGGATATGGTCAAAGACGTGCGCACCACCTTGAAGTCAATGGGATACACCAACGCAAGGCAAAGCGCGCCGGGGCAAATTGCAGTCGAAAATTACTGGTAAGCCACCAGGTTCTGCCCGAAAGTCACGCCTTTACCCCAATCAGGGCTCCCCCCCATCTGAAGGATTGGCAAATATTGCAGCGCAGCAATTTTTATCCCATAATGGCCCAATAACTACACATTTAGAATTTGCAAGGGCTTATATGCTGTATCAAATCCACGAATTTCAGCGGGCATTGCTCAATCCACTCACCGTGTGGGCCGATGCTGCCTCCAAAGCGTTTAGCAACCCCTTCAGTCCGTTGGCGCATTTTCCGCTCAGCAAAAGGGTGTCTGCCAATCTGGAACTTATTTACCGCTTGGGCAAAGAGTACGAAAAACCCGAGTTCGGAATAGACACCGTGAAAAGCCAGGGGCGCGAGGTTTCCGTGGTGCAGGAAATCGTGGAGTCCCGGCCTTTTTGCAAATTGCTGCATTTTAGAAAAATGATTCCCGCCGAAACCAGGCCACTCAAACCGCAACCCAAGGTGCTGGTATTTGCTCCGTTGTCGGGTCACCATTCCACCTTGTTGCGCGACACCGTTCGCACCCTCTTGCAAGACCACGAGGTGTATGTAACCGATTGGGTAGATGCCCGCATGGTGGCTTTGTCTGAAGGCCCCTTTCACCTCGACGACTACGTGCACTACTGCATCGATTTTATTCGCCTGCTGGGGCCGGATTTGCACCTGCTTTCCGTGTGCCAACCCACCGTTCCGGTGCTGGCTGCGGTGTCTTTAATGGCTACCGAACAAGACCCCGCCCTGCCCAAGAGCATGACCATGATGGGCGGTCCCATAGACCCCCGCGAAAGCCCTACAGAAGTCAATGCACTGGCTGCCAAAAAACCGCTTAACTGGTTTAAGCACAACGTAATTTACTCCGTGCCACACACCTATCCAGGCTATTTGCGCAAGGTGTATCCTGGCTTTTTGCAGCACATTGGTTTTGTCAGCATGAACCCCGATCGCCACGTACAAAGCCATTACGACTTTTACCTGCATCTTTTGGAAGGCGATGGCGACAGCGCAGAAAACCACCGCCGCTTCTACGACGAATACAACGCTGTGCTGGACATGCCCGCCGAATATTACCTGGACACCATCAAGACCGTGTTTCAAGAACACCTGCTTCCCAAAGGCAAATGGAAAGTGCGCGGCAAACTGGTGAAGCCCGCCGACATTAAAACCGTGGCATTGCTCACCATTGAAGGCGAGCTCGACGACATTTCCGGTCCAGGTCAAACACGGGCTGCCCACACACTATGCAGCGGCATTCCCAAGAGCAACAAACAGGATTTTCTTGCCCCCGAATGTGGTCATTATGGTATCTTCAGCGGTCGCCGTTGGCGCGAGATGATTTACCCCAAATTGACCGAGTTCATTCGAGACCATGCCTGATGCGCAGCCCAACAACCAAGACCAGGCCACAACAACTGGCCTCACAGCTAGATGACCTGCTGCCGCAAACCCAGTGTACGCAGTGTGGTTACAGCGGTTGCAAACCTTACGCCCAAGCCATGGCGCAAGGCCAGGCAGACATTAACCGCTGTCCACCCGGCGGCGAAGCCACCTTGCAGGCGTTGGCTTCCCTGCTGGGAATCGCGCCCAAGCCCCTGAACCCCGACTGCGGCACCTATACCCCGCGCCACATTGCCAGCATACAGGCTGAGCACTGCATTGGCTGCACACTGTGCATCCAGGCATGCCCGGTAGACGCCATTGTGGGCACCAGCAAGCATCGGCACGCGGTAATCGCCAGTTTGTGCACCGGTTGCGAGCTGTGCATTCCACCTTGCCCCGTAGACTGCATCGACATGCTGGCTATGCCAAACCATGCCCAGTGGACTACCGAACAGGCTCACGCCGCACGCGAGCGCATGCACAACCGCAACCAGCGCCTTACCCGCCCGCGCACTGCCAGCAAGCCAGCAAGCACCACCGCTGCGCCCCCCCGAAAGCCCTTCTCAAAAA
>JAAURO010000207.1 GCA_012032215.1 Limnobacter sp. | reverse complement strand
GCCGAACGCCGAACGCCGAACGCCGAACGCCGAACGCCGCGCCCGCCAAGCCCCCCCCGCCTTAAGCCCCAAGCCCGCGCTTGCATGCCCCGGGTGAGTAAAAGACTGTTCGCCGCCGAAGCTCTTGGCGCGGGAGGAAGAAGGCCGGGCATGTTTGAGCACCGAGGCGCTTGGCGCTGAGGGCGAGTTAACGGCCGCCGACCAGAGCGAGAGCGCAGGCAGGGTTTCGAACAGTCCTCGAACCCGAGGCATCAAGCCGGGGTTGGGGCGCAAAGGCGGTATACAAGCGACAAAGCGGTGCAAAGGCGATGCAGAAGCGGCGCAAAGGCGTTGCGCAAGCCCGCCGGGGTTAGGGCGGCCGGGGGCTGCAAAAGCTAGTGCGTGTGTAACAGCGTAGACAAATACGCCACCATGAACACTCCCGCCGCAATAAACCCAACCTGCGAAATTCCTTCAGATACTTTGAGCTTCTGTTGCATGTGTGGAATTAAATCAGCCACGGCTACATACAGGAAGCTTGCGGAGGCAAACACCAGGGCGATGGGTAGAATACTCTGCATCTGGCTAAAGGCGGTATAACCCAGCAAAGCACCCAGCACAGCCGAGCAGCCAGCAATTGCCATGAGTTGAAATGCTTTTGCGCGCTTGATTCCCGCATTCAAGAGCACCAGAAAGTCGCCAGTTTGCTGGGGTATTTCGTGCAACACGATAGACAGCGTTGTAACCAATCCAAGGTGTGCATCTACCAAAAAAGCGCTTGCAATCAGCAGACCATCTGCAAAGTTATGAATGGAATCGCCAATAACAATCAGCATGCCGCCTTTGCCTGCTGCGTGTTGGTCGAAGCCGTGATGGTGATCATGTCCATCGTGTTCGTGGTGGTGATCGTGGCGAAACAAAGCAAATTTTTCCAGTACAAAAAACAGCAGTAAAGCTGCCAACAGCCATGAAAAAAGCGCGTGGTGGTTCATGCCGCGGTCTAGGGCCTCGGGCAGCAAATGCAACAACGCAGTGCCCAGCAAAACCCCGGTAGACAGGCTAACCATGGGCTCCAGGGCTTTGGAAATGCTTTTAAAGCTTAGCCAGGCTGCAGCTAGCAAGGCAAACAGTGTTCCCAGCGCGGCGGCCAGTAAAACAAAGGGAAGTTCGGTAGTTGTATGCACAAAAGACCTAAAGTGGGCTGCTTCGCAAGAAGTAGATTCTAACCGGGCAGGGGCACAAGCTCGGCCTTGCCGGTTGCGTTAACAACCACATAGCCACCTTTGGGTTTGCCCGGTTGCGTGCTGTTTTTTTCGAGTCTGGGGGTGTCGAAGTCCCAGTCGGGCAGCACAATACGCATATTTGCTTCCAAATCAAAAACCTGTGCTTCAAATGGTTGTGAATGGTTATCAGGGCTGCGTTTGTCAGGCGTGCTGCTGGTTTGCTGCGTGGAGTGGCGGTGCACGGCGGGTCGGTGGGTGTGGCCATGCAGCACGATGTGGCTGCGCCCTACATAAATGCCGTCGGGCCACCTGCCTTTGAAAGCTTGCAGGACCGCATCAGGATTGGCATCCATGATGTCCATAGTGCTTTCTTTTTTGTGTTGCGTGCTTTCCGAGCGCATGCTTTGCGCCAGTGCAATGCGCTGTTCCAGCGGTTGGCTTAGAAACTGGGCCTGCCATTGGGGTTTTCGGCTTTCTGTTTTAAAACGCTGGTAGGCTTTGTCGTCGGTGCAAAACGAATCGCCATGCGACAACACGATAATCTGATTGCCCGCCATGACAAATTCAGGGTCGGGCAAAATTTCAAGGTTGCAGGTTTGTGCAAACGTTTCGCCCAATAAAAAATCACGGTTACCGTGCATGAAAAATACCCGTGCACCAGCAGCGCCTCCTTGCGAAATGGCCTTGGTGACGCGTTCGGTGGTGGAGTCGGAAAAATCGTCGCCACACCACACCTCGAACAAATCGCCGAGCAGAAAAATCAGGTTTTTGTCGTGGGCAACCGAGATTAGCCAATTCTCGAAGGCCTCTAGGGTTTTGGGGGTTTTGCTTGATAAGTGAAAATCAGAGGCAAAAAAGGCCGATGCGCCATCGTGGATTTCTATCATGATTTATGTCTAAAAGACTAAAGCCCCAGCGTAAAATACCGGGGCTTTTGCTGACAGGGCAAGTGAACCAAATGAAAGTGTGAACTGACTCCTGGCGTGCTTAGGAAACTACTTCTGCGCTTAAGACAAGAACATCTTCCAAGGGAACGTCTTGGTGGAAACCTTTGGTACCTGTTTTAACATCCTTGATTTTATCGACCACTTCCGTGCCTTTCACCACTTTGCCAAACACGCAATAGCCCCAGCCAGAAGGGGTAGGGCTGGTGAAGTTTAAAAACTCGTTGTCTTTCACGTTGATAAAAAAACTGGGAAGAGGCGGAATGGGGATCGTTGGTGCGCGCCATGGCCACCGTGTATTTTTCATTTTTCAGGCCGTTGTCGGCTTCGTTTTTAATGGGTGCAGCCGATTTTTTTTGTTTCATGCCGGGTTCGAATCCGCCGCCCTGCACCATAAAGCCATTGATTACGCGATGGAACACGGTGTTTTTGTAAAAACCCGTTTTCACGTATTCCAGAAAGTTGGCGGTGCTTAGAGGGGCTTTTTCAGCGTTCAGCTCTATGACAATGTCGCCGAAATTGGTAGTCAGTTTAACCATGGGGTGTTTGTTGCCTTCAGAAAATGCATAAGATGGATTGCCGAGCGAAATGGTAGCAGCCATCAGGCACAAACCGAGCCATGCCAGCAAACGATGCGGCATTTTTTTTGTGAATGTTTTCATGATCATAATTTTTCGCTGTCTTCTTGTACGATAGCCCACCGGGTGCCTATTTTCATCCAGTACTGGTGTTTGCGCTGGTGACCGCTTACGGGGTCGGTTTGATTAAAGGTAACCAGCATCATGTCTGATTCGTTGTAAGGGTATTTCATGACAGACAGGTCGTCAATTCGTACGTTGCCCAAGCCTTTTTGAGTCAGGCTGTTTTCTTTTTGCCAGGTCATCAAGTCTTGCCCATCAATCAGAACATCGGGCGAATAGTGCATGGCACCTAAATCAATCCCTTTTTCGATGTCGTCTTTCCAGGTTTTTACCACCCGCAACGCGGCGCGGCGTTGGGTCATCCAGACTTCGGTGGGTACAAAATCCAGGTTTTTACTGATAATGACTTGCGTAGTGCCAATGTCTACGTAGGGCTTGAGTGCCATTAAATCCTGGTTGGCCAGCACCACGCAACCATCGCTGTCGCGCGGCGGGCGGCTGGCAAAGCTTTCAGGCATGCCGTGTAACCAGATTCCAGAGCCGGTTTTTCCCTGACGCTTGTCCCAGGCGTTTGGGTAGTTAATGGGCAAGGCTATCGGGCCATAAAACTCGTTCAGTTTTTCTTTGGGCAACAGCTCGGTAATGGTGTAGACGCCAATCGGTGTGCGCTTGTCGCCTTCTTTGGTTTTAACCGCGCCCAGTTTGCCTTGAGAAATGTAGAAATCTGTAATTAAACGGGGGTGAGGCAGAGCGTTTTGGTACAGAAACAGCCTTGAACGACCAGCGTCCACAAGAATGACGTATTTTTGTTCTTTTTCCAGAACAAGCAGTTCTGCTGGAAGCAAGTCGCCAGAGGGGCGATCTTTAACGGCTTTAAACCGGGCGATGGCTTCTGCGCGCAGGTTGCCAAGTTCAGCCTTGCTGGTATTGGGCAATTTGATGGACACATCGCCAATGTTGTTCAGTTCGCGGCCTGCTTTTAAGGACAGGATATCGCCCCGTATCAGGTAGCCCAGCGTAAAATTGGGGAATTCTTCCAGCAGCTGGTTGGTAATGGACAAAGCCTGGTTGAGATCGTTTTGACTGAGCGCGTAATAAATCTGTTCAATGGCGGTGTCGATAGCTGGTCTGTAGCCCATGCGTTCCAAAGGGGCCAGCTCGGCCAGTTTTGCGGCCATGGGGCTGGGCGCAAGGCTGGCCATTTGAAAGGCATTTTCTGGCAAGGTAACGCCAGGGGTTGGAGCACCCGGTGCTGCTACCAACAGCAGCAGGCTGGCCGGAAAAGCCAAGGCCAACGGCCTGCGCCAGCCCGGTTTACTCCAGCCCGGTTTACTCCATTTAAACCCGCGTAAACTGATCAACTTGAGTACTTGGGCACGAAAAGCGGGGTCCAAGCGGAATTGCTTGAGTTTCTTGAGCTGCCTGATTTGATTGAAATCAGGTGCGTAAGTTTTGAATGCTTGCACATACGCTTTCAGCTTTTCGGGGTTGCTGCCGTGTGCACTTAGCCACAAGCCCATTTGGCGCGAAAGCACTCGCAAATGTTCAA
>JAAURO010000206.1 GCA_012032215.1 Limnobacter sp. | reverse complement strand
AAGCACTGAATCAAATGCGCGAAAAGCAGCGGGAAAATGGCGAAAAAATCCGTTACGATGGCACCTGGCGGCCAGAACCCGGCAAAACCCTGCCTGCGCCCCCTGCGGGCATCAGCCCGGTGATTCGCTTTAAAAACCCGCAAACCGGTGTGGTGCAGTGGAACGATTTGGTAAAAGGCCCCATTTCCATTTCCAACGAAGAACTCGACGACCTTGTTTTGGCCCGCCAAGACGGCAGCCCCACCTACAATTTTTGCGTGGTGGTAGACGATTGGGAAATGGAAATTACACACGTTATTCGTGGCGACGACCACATCAACAACACCCCCAGGCAAATGAATATTCTGGCAGCCTTGGGCGCCACGCTTCCCGAATATGGCCACATTCCCATGATTCTTGGCCCCGATGGCGAAAAACTTTCCAAGCGCCACGGTGCGGTAAGTGTGGTGCAATACCACGAAGAAGGGTTTTTGCCCGATGCCATGGTGAACTACCTGGCACGCTTGGGCTGGAGCCACGGCGACCACGAGTACTTCAGCCGCGAACAATTTGTACAGTGGTTTGACGGCAGCAATTTATCCAGATCAGCAGCGCAGTTCGACCCCGAAAAACTGAAGTGGTTAAACGCCCAATACATGAAACAAGCCGACCCTGTCGATTTGCTGGGCGACCTCACCCACCGTTTAAATAAAATTGGCATCAACCCCCACCAGCCCAGCAACCCGGCATTGGCAGAGGTCTTGAACGTAGTGCTTGAGCGTGCCTCTACGCTGGTGGAACTGCGAGACGAAGCCGCCTTGTTTTACCGCGAACCCACAGGCTTTGAAGCAGAACTGCACACCATGCTGGACGCCGAAACCCGAGAAGCGCTTCAGGCGTTTTGTGCCAGATTGCCGCACATAGAGTGGTCGGCGACAGAATTGTCTGGCCTGATCAAAGAAACCATCAAAGCCCACGGCCTGAAAATGCCCAGGCTTGCCATGCCACTTCGGCTGTTGTTAACGGGCCAAAAGCAAACCCCCTCCATCGACAAAGTCATGGCCTTGCTGGGCCCTGAAACCGTTCAGCGGCGCGTGGCCCACGGGCTTGCTCTTTAATCAGGCAGAAACCACCATGAAAAAACCCTCCCCCGCCAGCGCACACTGGAGCGACGCCACACAAGCCATACGCAGTGGCAGCCTGCGCACCGAATTGGGTGAACATTCCGAAGCCCTGTTTTTTAACATCCAGCTTTGTGTTTGATTCGGCCGCACAAGCTGCCGCCCGTTTTGCAGGCGAAGAGCCCGGCAATGTGTACGCCCGCTTTACCAACCCCAGCGTGCAGATGTTTGAGCAACGCCTGGCAACCCTGGAGGGCACACAAGCCTGCCTGGCCACTGCATCGGGCATGGCTGCCATAACCACCACCTGCATGGCCTTGCTGAATGCGAGCGACCACCTGGTGGCCAGCAAAGCGCTGTTTGGTGCCACCGTGCAATTGTTTACCAGCATACTTTCACGCTTTGGCATAGAAACCACGTTTGTAGACGGCACTGCCTTAAGTGCGTGGAAAGAAGCCATTCGACCCAACACACGGCTTTTTTACGTGGAAACCCCTTCGAATCCGCTTACCGAAATTACCGACATTCAGGCACTCAGCGATCTGGCTCACCAACACGGCATTTTGAACGTAGTAGACAACTGCTTTTGCTCACCCGCCTTGCAAAAGCCCATTGAATTTGGTGCAGACTTAATCATTCATTCCGCCACCAAATACCTGGATGGCCAAGGGCGCATATTGGGCGGTGCCATTTGTGGACCACACGACCTGCTGAAAGAAAAAATACAGCCCGTGCTGCGCACCACCGGCCCCACGCTTTCGGCATTTAATGCCTGGGTGGCATTTAAAGGGCTGGAAACGCTAGGCATTCGCATGCAGGCACAATCAGAAAACGCTCTGGAAGTGGCACAGTGGCTGGAGGCTCATCCCAAAGTACAGCGCGTGTATTACCCCGGCTTGCAAAGCCACCCACAATACACACTGGCGCTTAAGCAGCAAAAAACGGGCGGAGCCATTGTGTCTTTTGAAGTGTGCGGCAACGAAGCCACGCAACGCGCCAATGCCTGGAAAGTAATCGACAGCACACAACTGTTTTCAATTACCGCCAACCTGGGCGATACACGCAGCACCATTACCCACCCGGCCACCACTACCCACGGCAGAGTACCTGCACAGGCACGGCAAGATGCGGGTATTCAACAAAGCTTGATTCGGTTGGCAGTGGGTTTGGAAAGTCCACACGACTTGATTGCAGACCTGGAAGTGGGTTTGGAAAATCATTTAACACCGATAACCACAAACTTAACACCGATAACCACGATAAGCGAAACTCGCTTATCGCAATTACGTCAATCTGGATGGCACGCCGAGTTAATTCACTCTCAGCTTTTCTTCGGATATTCCAGACTCAATGGCTTCTTTGAGCCAGTTCGGGCGCTTACCACGGCCTTTCCAGGTAAGTTCTGGATTTTTCGGGTGCCTGAACTGAATGGCTACTGGGCCCAGCTTGGCGCGTGTACCGCTCTTGGATTTACCCCTGGCACCTGCCCCCAATTCAGAAAACACTTCCTCAAGATTCAAACCTTTGGAAGCCACATACTTTTTTACTTCTTCCATGGCTTGAATTTTTTCAGACCGCTTGGTGAGCTCTTTTTCAATAGAGTCCTTCAGCTTCACGAGTTCAGAAGCACTCAGTGCGCTTAGCCTTGTTTTTCTCACTCAAAATTCTCCTTAATATAAAAAAATAAAGCACCGCAATGATAATGTTTTTATTTGATCAATTCTAGTGCGAACTTGAAATTTTCGTGTTCCGCGGACTCCAGCCATTCAAAAACCACCATTTCCGTAGTAACCAGCTCGGCTCCGTTGGCAGCCAAACGATCAAAGGCGGCATCGCGGTTTTTTTCGGTACGCGATGAACAGGCATCAGTAACCACCCACACATCGAATTCCTGATCCATTAAATCAAGCGCAGTTTGCAGCACACACACATGCGATTCAATTCCACCAATCACCACGGTGTTTTTTCTGGCAGTTTCTTCCTGCTTTTTTAAATGGCGCGGAAGGCTTCTGGCATTGCCCGCTTGCGGCCTGGCAGAAAGCAGATCCACCAGCCCTTCGGGGCACGCACTAAAATGCGACTTCACCAACACCGATTTACAAAACCCGGCAAGCTGAGGATCCAACGGCCCCAGTTTATCGGGCAATTGTTCTGTACCAAAAACCGGCACACGCAATTTGCTGGCCAAGCGTGCCAAAATACTGGCGTTTTCAAGAATGGCTTTGCCTTCCAGAATAACCGGCATCAGTTTTTGCTGATAATCCACCAGCAAAAGCTGGCAGTCTTCTTTATTCAAAAGCATAAACAAGCCTTGGTGCTACCCGTTAAAAGCATGTAGTGTGGCACAATTCTGGGTTGCGCTTGTGAAAGCGTGTGGAATTTTTGAAAACCCGCGCGGGCACATTGGTGGAACCATCCCGTTGCACCAGCCCACTCAATCAAGTAAAGCAGCTCATTTGAATTGACGCTTTTAAACATGCTATTAACGTACAGTTTCCAGAGATTTAATACCAACTTATTTGCGGTAATTTCTCCCCGAGGCGTCACACAGGATAGAAGTGCATGACTTCCTACCCAATACACCCAAGCTGGAGAAAACTGCTGGGCGTGCTAATTTTAGGCGGGGCCCTGGTATTGCCTGCGCGCCTGCTGGATTTCACCGCCGATCAACAGGCCACCGTTACACCCGTGCAAATCCGTGTACTGCAAGAAAACCCCCAGCACCCCTACACACCCACCTCGGCCTTGCAAGCGTTTAATCGCATAGCCCCACCACCCGCCACATCAAACAACCCCGCCCACCCCGATGGTCGAATTGATCGCCAGCCGCCCCAGCTGTCTCAAACGCCTTGCCGATCTTGCCCTGCAGCAGAAAGTTCAGCGCATTGCTCGGCTCACCCAGGTTCTTCACCACATTGCCAAGGCCATCGCGGATCGGTTCGGGCAGGCCGTCGCGATAGGCATAGGCAATCGGTTCGATCACCGCCGCATCCACCGCCTGCGTGATGCGATAGCTTTCGGCGTTGAATTGTTCGACCGGGTCGCTTTCGGGCGGGCCATATTCGCCTTCGACGATGATTTCATTGATGACCTCGCCGTCCTCTCCCGTTTGATCGGGCGCGGGAGTGGGTTGCGGATCGGCCTGAACCTGCGCTGCGGCAAGGCTCCACACAACCGGCGCTGGCGCAGGAGCAGGGACGGTTTCAGGCGGCAGTTGGGGCGATGCGGCGGCGAGCGCGGCGCTCAGCATGGGGGGGGAGG
>JAAURO010000205.1 GCA_012032215.1 Limnobacter sp. | reverse complement strand
AAGAAACAAGCCCAAAACACCGACGGCGCAGGCTGCACAATTAGAACAAGCGACCGATTTTTCAAGGTAAAGCTGGTTTTAACACGCTCAAATTTAAACAAAAAAAATTATCTGGTACAGATAAGTGACGAAATAAAAAAAGGAAACATAAAAGACTACTACTCCCTTTGGGTAACATTGCCCGCCTTGGGAACTCCTGATTAACTTGCTGTGGCGCTGAGGGCGAGTTAACGGCCGCCGGGCAAGTAACGCGGCAGACGGGGTTTCGGGCAACGCCTTAGCCGGGTGGCATCCCCCAAGTGCCAGGGCAAAAAAGCAGGACAGGAAAGACTATGCCATATTATATTTTTCCAGCTATATATCGTCCACAATTTCGTGGGTAAACACCAGTTCGGCAGTTTTCGCCAGCATGGCCGAGGCAGAGCAGTATTTTTCGTGCGAAAGCTTGATGGCCCGGTCTACCAGGTTGGCTTTTAACCCCCTGCCCGTCACCACAAAATGAAACCGAATTCTGGTAAACACCTTCGGCGCCTCTTCGGCACGTTCGGCAGACATGGCCACCTCGCAATGGCGCACATCCCTGCCCGCTTTTGCGCAAAATCAATACCACATCGTAAGCCGTGCAAGCGCCAGTGCCACTGAGCACGAGCTCCATAGGCCTTGGTGCCAGATTTTCGCCACCACCATCTGGCGCCCCATCCATGCAAACCAGATGCCCACTGCCCGTTTGTGCAGTAAAACTCATGCCCGGCAAGCCGTTCCAACGTACCTTTGCTTCCATTGACCTTCCTTTAATTGGTTTTGATTGTTTGTTTACAAGCGCTTAACTGACGCAAATATTGCATCGCACAACAACCCATCATTTTAAGCAGACATTGCAAGTCAAATGCGCCCCTGCCCAGCCTTTCCCGTAAAAAATAATTTTATTTATTTTCAATTGGTTAAATAAAAAACCTGACACACCACGCCCAACCAGCGCAGACAACCCACCCGCATCCAGGTATTGCAATGCACAAAAACCAGGTCTATAATTGACCTACTGTTCATCAAGTGCGGCGTGCATCGCCACTTGGTGCAAGGTTGTCTCCTCCACCCTCCTCCTTTGGTGGATTTAAACCCGAACCCTCACTGGTTCGGGTTTTTTTTGGGCAAAAAGCGCCCACCCCCAATAAAAAGCCAGTATAATGCCGGGTTGCCCGTTGGGAGAGCCTTTGGTCTCATAACAAAAAGGAAACGGGTGAATCTTAACTTTTTTCAGGAACAAAAACATGAAAACCTTTTCAGCGAAAGCACATGAAGTGCAGCGCGGCTGGTTTGTCATTGATGCAGAAGGCAAAATCCTAGGACGGGTAGCCAGTGAAGTTGCACGTCGTCTGCGTGGCAAACACAAACCAGAATTTACACCGCACGTCGACACCGGCGATTTCATCATTATCGTAAACGCCAGCAAACTGCGCGTTACCGGCAACAAAGCCCGCGATAAAAAATACTTCCGTCACTCCGGTTACCCCGGCGGCATTTACGAAACCAACTTCGAGAAAATGCAGGAACGCTTCCCCGGCCGTGCCCTGGAAAAAGCCGTTAAAGGCATGCTTCCCAAAGGTCCTCTGGGTTACGCCATGATCAAAAAACTGAAAGTTTACGCCGATGCGGATCACCCGCACGAGTCCCAGCAACCCCAGCCACTAGAGTTTTGAGGTCTAACATGATTGGTGATTACAATTACGGAACCGGTCGCCGCAAAAGCTCGGTGGCACGCGTGTTTATCAAAAAAGGAACAGGGCAATTTACCGTCAATGGCAAGGCATTGGGCGATTACTTCTCCCGCGAAACAGGCCAAATGATTGCCCGCCAACCGCTTGAAGTCACTGAATACGTAGATGCCTTTGACATCCGCGTCAGTGTTAAAGGCGGCGGCGAATCGGGCCAGGCCGGTGCGGTACGCCACGGCCTGGCACGCGCACTGATCGATTTCAATGCCGAGCTTAAACCCGTGCTGTCCAAGGCAGGTCTTGTTACCCGCGATGCCCGTGAAGTGGAACGTAAAAAGGTTGGTCTGCGCAAAGCTCGCCGCCGCAAGCAGTTCTCCAAGCGTTAATCCCGCAGCAAGAACGCAAACAAGCACAAAAGCCTGTTGCACCTCCCCGCAGGCTGCATTTCCAAAAGCCACACGTCAATCGTGTGGCTTTTTTTACAGTCTGGCGTTTTAATTTAGCCCTTTTTTTGTGGCAAAGTGAGAAAATACCACGCAACGCGTTGGGCCATTGTTCAACCCCTCAGCACAAGGATTATCAGCAACATGTTACGAGCAGGAATTGTAGGCGGCACCGGTTACACAGGCAGTGAACTGTTGCGTTTGTTGGCCCTGCATCCAGAAGTGCAACTCTGCGCCATTACCTCCCGTGCTGAAGCAGGCACTCAGGTTTCAGACATGTTTCCCGCCTTGCGAAAAGCCGTAAAAGATGCCTTTCACCGAACCCGACTCTGGCAGCCTGTCAAGCTGCGATGTGGTGTTTTTTGCCACTCCACACGGTGTAGCCATGAAACAGGCCGGAGCACTCGTAGCCAAGGGCATTAAGGTTATTGATTTAGGAGCCGACTTTCGCCTGAAAAACCTGCAGGAATTTGCCCATTGGTACGGCATGGAACACACCGAACCAGCACTCAATGCCCAAGCGGTATATGGCTTGGCGGAAACCAACCGGCAGGCCATGAAAAACGCCTCTTTAATTGGCTTGGCGGGTTGCTACCCCACCGCCGTACAACTGGCGCTCAAGCCCTTGCTGTGCGCGAAAAACCCCTTGGCAGATGAAATGAACCTGATTGCCAGCTGCGCATCAGGCGTTTCCGGTGCTGGCAAAAAAGCGGCCACCAGTTCGCTCTTTTCTGAGGCTGGCGAAAACTTTAAGGCCTATGGCGTTGCGGGCCACCGCCACCTGCCAGAAATCGAGCAGGGCCTGAAAGCATTGTCGGACAGACCTGTGCAGCTAACGTTCGTGCCGCATCTGGTGCCTATGGTGCGGGGCATTTTAGCCACCGTGTACGTTCAATTAAACGAGGCCGGACAAAACATCGACTTGCAAACCTGTATGAAAACCATTACCACCATGAGTTTTTTGTAGATGTCATGCCTGCCGGGTCGCTGCCCGACACCAAATCGGTACGAGGCTCTAATTTTGTACGGCTTGCCCTGCACCGACCGCAAGGCAGGAATACGCTGGTTATCTTGTCGGTCATCGACAACCTGGTGAAAGGCGCAGCGGGCCAAGCGGTACAGGCCATGAACATTGCCTTTGGGTTGCCGGAAAACACCGGACTTAAGCAGTTGCCGCTTTGTCCATGACTTCCTGATGGATTGCCCACGCCCCCCCTTTCAAGCCCCTGACGCTCTTTGAGTGGATATTGCATGGTCACCCCACAAAAACCTGTCATTAAAAAAAAATCCTTGCACGGCTACACGCCCGACAAACGGCGACTGACCACACGCACCCACACCCAGGAGTTTGCCAGCAAGTTGCGCTACGCCTTTGGCTCAGGATTTTGCCTGGGTTTGGCTTGCCTGTTATTGGTGGCCTTGTACGGCGTTTTTGGTCCGCCGCCCAATGTGGTTCAACGGTTTTTTTCTGCCCCAATCGGGCTAGAGCGAACAAGCCAGCTTAAGCAGCTTGAAGAAAAAACAACGCAACTGCGGGAAGACCTGGCGCGCGCGCAGAGCTTGTGAAAATGGATACCCAAACCCGCACCAAACTGAACTTGCTGATTGGTAATCTGGAAGCAGAAAACGCCCGTTTAAAAGAAGAACTGGCCTTTTTCGAGGATTTTGTGCCAGGAACCTCGGGCGGAGCAGTCACTTTAAAAGGCCTGCAGGTCACCAAAGACACGGTGCCCGGGCAATACCGCTACAGGGCTTTGGTCATCCAGGGGAGCCAAAAACCCACGGTCCAGCTGAAGGTGCAGATTTTGCTGAAAATGCTCAATCAGAACAAACCTGCTATTATGGTTTTGCCGCGTAAGCAGGAAGAGCAGGCTGCACAGTTCAATCTGGAACTGTCCCGCTTTGCAAGGGTTTCCGGAGTGTTTCAGGTGCCTGAAAACAACCAGCTGGAAAGCGTGGAAATGCGCCTGATGGAAGCAGGCAACATTAAGGCGCAAACCAGCATCAGGCTGTAAAAACACCAGGCCCGTGCATTGCGGACCCGGCACCAGCAACACCCAAGGGGACAACAAGCCATGTTCAAAAAAGACAAAGCACGCAAAAACACCTCCATTGACAGCCTGATTGGCCCATCTGTCCGCCTGGAAGGCAATGTGCACTTTGAGGGCGGGCTTAGAATTGATGGCGAAATCAACGGGAAAATCACCACCGACGATGAC
>JAAURO010000204.1 GCA_012032215.1 Limnobacter sp. | reverse complement strand
CCAACTGCCTCCAAGTCCAGCGGAGCCCCCAGGCGCAGCCGTGTTGCAAGCAGCGGGGCCTTTGATTTGCTAGACCCCACCGAGCCGCAACGCCTCAGTAAAATCATGGCGGCCAAGGGCATGTGTAGCCGCCGCGAGGCCGACTACCTCATCGAGAAAGGCTGGGTATGCGTAGATGGTCGCGCAATCAAAGAACTAGGCACCAAAGTTCTGCCAACTGCCGACATCACACTCGATTCTGCCGCCAAAAAGAATCTCAGCAAGCAAGTCACCATTTGTACCACAAGCCGATTGGCGTAGTATCCGGCCAACCCGAAGGGCGCTACAAGGCGGCTCTGGAAATGCTCGGCTCTCACAACCAGTTCGACCACAAAACCTCGACCCCCTTTACCGGCGCCATGCTTAAAGGACTTGCCCCAGCGGGCCGCCTGGACATCGACTCCACAGGCCTTCTGGTCCTTACACAAGATGGGCGCATTGCCCGCCAGCTTATCGACGAAAACTCCAGCGTAGAAAAAGAATACCTGGTGCGCGTGGAAGGCCAACTCCCCCCCAGCGGGCTGGAAAAACTGCGCCACGGCTTAAGCCTGGATGGCCAGGCCCTTAAACCCGCCAAAGTAAGCTGGTTAAACGAAGATCAGCTTAAATTCGATGCTTTGTTGAAGGCAAAAAAACGACAAAATCAAGGAGAATGTGCGAAATGGTAGGCCTGCGTGTCACGGGGTTGAAACGCATACGGATTGGGCAAGTCATGCTGGGCGACCTGCCCACAGGACAATGGCGCCTATTGCAACCCAATGAACGGTTTTAAAGGCAAAAAACGAGTTGAACTGCGCTAGCCTCACCTTCAATCAACACCGCACAGCACAAAAACACCCCACAATCCCCCTCTAATTGAGCGTTTGAACCCGCAGCGCGCTGGGTATTCTGGACACTGGATCCATTTCTTTGCCCCAGAGCGCCATGCCCTTGTTTGCTGCATCCCGTCCTATCGCCCCTGATTCGCAGGCACACCCACAACCCACAAAGGCTGCGGGCAGCTTGCTGGATTTGTTACACAAAGACGACCCACACGGCCACACCCTGCTCGCAGTGCGCCAGCAAGCCGATGTCTGGATGCTGTGGGCCAATGGACTGTGCCTGCTCTTAGCCCTGGCCTTGGGCATGAACTATGGCAATTGGCACCAAGCCTGGTTGATTGGGTCGGCTCCTTTCCTGATGGCGTGCGCCCTATACCGCTTTGCCAATGGCAAAATGGGCAGCGCCTACCTGCATGGGCTGTTGCTGGTCGCCCAAATAGCGCTGCATGTGCACCTGGGGCGCGGTTCGGCGAACTGCATTTCGGATTTCTGGTGGTACACGTAGTGGCCCTGGCCTACCGCGACCCCCGCATTGTGTGGGCCATGGCACTGGGCACCGTGCTTGTGCACGTGCTGGTGCATGCACTGGCCCAAAGCGGTGTTCCGGCGTATATGTACGAAACAGGCAAAGACACCCCCCTGCAGGTAGCCTTGCACCTGTTGTACACCGTGGCACTTACAGCCCCGCTCAGTTTAATCAGCCTGTTTTTACGCAAAGAAGCCCTGCAAGCCCATGAAAGCGATGCCCTGCTGGCCCGGTTTAATGGCCTGAATGGGGCCGACTTTACCCAGCGTGCCCAACCCAACGCCCAAGGCGAACTTTCCCGGCTGGGGCAAGTTTTCAACGATTATGCCGACAACATGACCTTTCTGGTGTCCAGCCTGCACCTGCTACACACCGACATGGCGGGCTTAGGCCAGGCCTCCGATGCACTGGTGCAAAACCAGGAAACCCACAAAAACCAGGGCAGCGAGGCCGCAGAAAGCCTTAAAACCTTTGTGCGCCAGCTTGGCACCCAAAACAGGCAAGCCATGGCCACCGCCGAAGGCTGCCAGATACTGACCGAACACTGCACCGATATAAAAAACAAACTGTTTGCCGGAGTACAGGAATTAAACCGCATTTCGCGCCTGGCCTTTGAATCCAACCGCCAGGTGCAACTGCTGGTGGCCAACCGCCATCAACTTCGGCGCGACGATCAGGATTTATCTGTTACAGAATTGGCAGCAAAGCTTGATCAATTGGCAGAAGATGTTCACAATTTTTCCAGTGAGATGGATCTGATACGAAGCGGGTTCAGCGCAGTGGGAAGCGAAGTGCAAAAACTTCACCTCACCACCCGGCAATGGGTGGAAGATGGCACCAACAACCAGCGCCAAAGCTGGGAAGCCCTGAGTACGCTGGAACAACTACAACAACAGTCCGACACCACGTTTGGGCAGTTAAGCGAGCTGATAGCCACCATAGTCCGCTCGCGCGATGTGCTGGCCGATATGGAACGTCGACTGGCGGGATTCAAGTTATGACGCTTTTGGCTGTATTCAGTGACCCAGTAGTTGCCGATTTGCTGGCCAGTGAATCGGCCCACTGCATTCTGGTGGGTCACCTGAACCAGCAACTTTGCCTGCTGGCAGCCAGCAAAAAACACCGCACCTGCACCGGCTTTGAAACCGGCCACAACCCGCTTCTAGAGCGCTACGGCACACAGATTTGCCTGTCCATGTCAGAAGCCCTGAAAGACGGCATGGGTTGGTCGGGCGATGTACTGCTACCCAATGGCTGGACCCAGGTCAGGCTATGGAAACATGGCATCTACGGCTTGATTCAAGAACAACCGCAACACCTGGGCAACACCGAAAGCCAAAGCGCAAGCCCGGAAACCACACAGGCACCCGCCACAGAACCCGAGATCCACGCCGGCAAACTGGAAGGCAGCGTATTGCTGCAACTGGACATGCAAGGCTGCATTGTGGCAGCAAACCACCACCTGCGCGCCTTTCTGGAGGTGGGTTCAGATGAATTACAAGGCATCCGGGCCGAACACCTGGTGCACCCTGCCGACCGCACCAGCCTGCGGCGCGCGCTCACACAACTGACGCAACAAACCGACACACTGGACATGTGGTTCAGGCTAAGAAACATTCACGGTCAGGTGGCCGGGTTTGACTGGACAGCGGCACGCCAGGGCGCTGGCATCATGCTGGTGGGCAAAGGCAGCAAAGCCCGCCTGGAGCAAGCCCTGGTTAAATCGGAAGAGCGGATTCACCGCATTCTGGAATCCATCGACGATGCTTTTTTTGCCATGGACCAACACGGCACGGTAAGCTACGTCAATGCCCAAGGTGCAGAGTTTTTGGGCGTGCAGGCAAGCAACCTGCAAGGCCAGCTGCTGTGGAACAAAGTGCCACGCCTTAAAAAAAGCCCCCTGTTTGGCCTTTTGCACCGCGAAAATGCCCACCTTCAGGCAGAAAATTTTCAGTGGGAAGACCCCCAGACCGAGCGCTGGTTTCAGGTAAAAACCCACCCGTCCGATGATTTGATTACCGTGTTTCTGGCCGACATCACCGAGCTAAAACACCAAGAAAACAAAGCCCGGCACGAAGCCTTGCACGATGCGCTCACCAACCTGCCCAATCGGCGCGCGCTTATCAACAGCCTGACCGACCTCATTGAAAACCAGCAAGTGCAAGGTTTTAAAATGGCACTGCTGTTTATCGACCTGGACGGCTTTAAAAGCGTGAACGACACGCTGGGGCACGACAACGGCGACGACCTGCTAAAACAGGTAGCCACGCGCCTGTGCGCAGTGGTGCGCCACTCCGACATCGTAGCCCGCTTGTCGGGCGATGAGTTTGTGGTAGCCCTGCCAGCCATAGAAAGCCCGGAAGACGCCAGCGCCGTAGGCAAAAAAATTGTGGATGTCATCAGCAACAGCCCTTTTGCACTGGGTGGGGAAAAAATCTATGTGGGTGCATCGGTGGGCATCTCGCTGTTCCACAATTCAGTGGCAGTGCCAACGCCTTGCTGAAAGACGCCGACATTGCCATGTACGCAGCCAGAAATCGGGCAAAAAAGCCGTGCGCATGTACCAGGCCAACATGACCACAGAACTGCACGCCCGCCTGAAGCATTGGAATACGATCTGCACGAAGCCCTGAAAGACAAACGCTTTGAACTGCACTACCAGCCGCGCTTTAACCCCGCCAACGAAGTGGTGGCACTGGAGGCCCTGGTGCGCATGCGCCGGACTGACGGAACGCTGGTGCCCCCCAACGACTTTATCCCCTTGGCCGAAAGCACCGGGCTGATTATTCAGCTAGGCGATTTTGTGCTGAAACAAGCCTGCACCTGGATAGTTGGCGTCAACCAGCGGCTTAAGCAACCGCTTTCGATTGCGGTCAATGTGTCTGGCGTGCAGCTATTTAGCGGGCACTTGTGCGACACCGTGCAAAACCTGCTGAACACCCTGAACCTGCCCCCTCACCTGCCTGGAACTGGAGACTGACAGAAAACCACCCTGATGCAACGCGAAACC
>JAAURO010000203.1 GCA_012032215.1 Limnobacter sp. | reverse complement strand
ACTCTCGCTACATCCACCGCCGACCATGCGCTCGGTCGCGCGGCACGATCGCGAAGGCGCGACCGCCGCTCCCCTTCACCTGCGCGGTGCGCAGGATCCAGATCTCGGCGCGGGGGGACGCGCCGACCGCGATCTTGTTCTCGAGCTGGCTCTTGACCAGCTTCTTGAACATGGGGTCCTTCGGGCGCGTGGTGCGCACGATGTCGACGATGTACTCCTTGGCCGTGCCATCGACCACGGCCTTGAGCAGTTGCGAGGTCGAGCCGACGACATCGGCCTGCGCCACCACGCGCTCTCGATAGCCCTGGGCTTCTTCCATCAGGCGGGAGGCCATGCCGCGCGCACGCGGAATAACATCGTTGGCATAGGCCTGGCCTTCGTTTTTCATGCGTGCGCGATCTTGCCCGGCTTTCACTGCATCGTCGAAGGCGGCCTGCACCTGCTCTGGCGGCTGCACGTTTTGCACAGTAACGCCATTAATCAGAATGCCAACCTTGTATTTGTCGACAATTTCCTGAATAACCGCACGGGTTTTCAGGGCTACATCTTCGCGCCCCTCGTAGAGCACGTAATCCATGCGGTTTTTGCCCACCACCTCTCTAATGGCAGTTTCAGCGGCCTGCTTCACGGTTTCGTCGGGGTTGCGGTTGTTAAACAAATACGCCTTGGGGTCGTTCAAGCGGTACTGCACCGCAAACTGGATGTCGATGATGTTTTCATCGTTGGTGAGCATTAGGGATTCTCGCAACACCTTGTTTGTGGCGGTGTTTCTGTAGCCCGCTTCCACAATGCGTACACGCGATACATTCACCTCTTCGTGGTTTTGAATAGGATAAGGCAAACGCCACTGAAAGCCTGGCGGCGCTGTGTGGTGGTATTCGCCAAATTGGGTAACAACCCCGGCACTGCCTTCTTCAATGATAAAAAAACCACTTGCCAGCCACACCAGCACACCCACAACGGCCAGCGCACCAAGGCCCTTGCCTGCGCCCGGAAAACCCGAAGACCCACCGTGACCGCCGCCCACAGGGCCTAACGGCCCACGGGGGCCACCGGTTTTTTTACCAAAAATGCGGTTAATGCGGTTGTTGAAATCTTTCCAGAGTTCATCGAGATCAGGGGGGCCATCATTCGAGCCACTTGCCAAAGGGCGTTGTGGGCGCCCCCCTTCAGAAGTGTTTTCACGGTCATCCTGGGGGCGGTTTCCTCATCGGACTTGTTGCCCGAGTTGTTGCGCCCCCAATCTGGATCGTTCATTGACATGTGTTTTTTCCTGCAACCAAAGACTAGTAATCAGAGAGCGAATCGGGTTGAAAGTTCCGGCTTCGCTCGTAATGGGATTCTGCAAACTCGGCTATTGCCTTGCGCAGCATGTCCAGGCCCTTATTGTGGCGGGCGCTGACAAACACCGAGGAAATGGTACCATCGTCTCCCGCCTGCACCTCGGGTTCTCTTGCGCAGGCATCAATTTTGTTCCAGACAACCAACTGCGGAATATCGCCTGCATCAATGTCGGCAAGCACTTTATTGACTTCGCGAATTTGCGCATGGCGATCAGGCGAGCTTAAATCCACCACATGCAGCAGCAAATCGGCCTGCACGGTGGTTTCCAGCGTTGCCTTAAAGGCTTCAATCAGGGAATGCGACAAATCACGCACAAAACCCACTGTGTCCATGAGTACCATGTCCACACCAGGCTTTAAAAACACCTTTCGGCTGGTGGTATCCAGGGTGGCAAACAACTGATCTGCCGTGTAAGCCTTGCCGCTGGCCAAGGTATTAAACAGCGTGCTTTTGCCAGCGTTGGTGTAGCCTACAATGGCCACAGTAAACTGGCCGGTTCTTTCGCGGCGCTTGCGTTGGGTTTGTCGTTGCTTTTGCAGTTTGGCGAGCTTGCTTTTTAGCAACACCATGCGGCTACCTATCAGGCGGCGGTCGGTTTCAAGCTGCGTTTCGCCGGGGCCGCGCATTCCAATGCCGCCTTGCTGCCCGCTCAAGCCTGCATGGCGCCGCACCAGCCTGGACGAAAGGTATTCCAGCTGAGCCAGCTCTACCTGCAACTTGCCTTCGTGGCTTTGGGCGCGAATGGCGAATATGTCCAGAATGAGGCCGGTTCTGTCGAGCACGGTCAGGCCTAGAATTTGCTCAAGATTGCGTTGCTGCGCGGGCGACAGCTGGTGGTTAAAAACCACCAGCTCTACCTCGTTGGCCTCGCATTCAAGAAGAATTTCCTGCACTTTTCCCGACCCGATAAAAGTCGCGGAATCAATGGCCTTGCGATTGACCTGAAAACGCAAAACGACCTGGGCGCCTGCCGATGCAGCCAACAACCCCAGTTCGTCAAACGACTCTTCAAATTCGGCTTGCCCAAGATTGACGGCTACCAATGCTGTTTTGGTCATTGGCTATGGCTTTTGTTGTGGCTGTTCGTGTATGCGAAATAATTCAAACTATTCCTTGAGTTCTGGAGCAAAAGTAACCGCGCGGCCAGGCACCACGGTAGAAATGGCGTGTTTATAAACCATTTGCGTAACCGTGTTGCGCAAAAGCACCACGTATTGATCGAACGATTCGATGTGCCCCTGCAGCTTGATGCCGTTCACCAAATAAATAGAAACCGGCACATGCTCCTTTCTGAGAAGGTTCAGGAATGGGTCTTGTAGCAATTGCCCTTTGTTGGTCATAAACAGCTCCAGACTGTGTTGTGATTGTTTAAAACGTCAGAGCTTGCGGCTCATCGGAATTCCGGGATTCTAGTGTACCGAATGTCCGATAGCACAACAAACTCTACCCCCCCGTTTTGAGGGGGTTACTGAAATAAAGAAAAAAACCCGCGTATTTTCGGTGTTTTTGACTGCCTCGGCATGCCTTGGTTCAAGCTTGCCTATGCAGCTTATTCGGCGGCCGATTCATCTGGCTCGTCTGCAGTGGCAAGCGGCTCGTTTGCCCCGCTGCCTGCCAGCCAATCAGCCAACGAAGCATTTTGCAGGTATTCGGCAGAAAAAGCAGCCAGCAACCCCTGCTGGCAGCAGGCAAACCTTTGGCACGGCTAGCCAATGCGGGGTCGAACCACAAAGCGCTGGCAACCACTTCTGCCCCTATGGCTTCCGGGTTGCAAATCATGACAAAGCGTTCTTTGCTTTTGCTGCCCGAAAGCAGGCCCACCAAACCATGTTCCAGCAAAGCGCTTAATACATCGTCCAGCTGATCGGGCGATATGCCGGTTAATACCCGCAAAGCTTCCAGAGTAAGCCCGGGGTGTTCGCTGGCTCGGCTTTCATCCAGCTCTTTGAGCACTTTCAACCCTTGCAACCACCGCTGGCCGGGCTTTTCGCGGGCATCCCAGTTGCCCGTGCGCGCAACGGCAAGGCGGCCACCACCGCCGCGCCGAGCAAGACGATTATCCACGACAGGTAAATCCACATCAGGAAAAGCGGCACAGCAGCCAAAGCACCGTACAAGGTGGTGTAACTGGGAAAGTGCGTGACATACGCAGCAAAACCCTGTTTCGAGATTTCGAACAGCACCGCTGCCAAAGCCCCACCCACCAGCGCATCGGTAAAGCGCACTGCACGGTTGGGTACCAATTGATAAATCAGCGAAAATGTCACTGTGGTAATGATCAGGGGCAGCACGCTGAGCACTGGCAAGAACCCGGCTTCTTCAGGGGTTATGCCCCCCAAAGACATTTTGACAACCGTTGTGCTCAGGGTAAGGCTCAAACCAATCAGAAGGGGTGCAAAACCAAGAACGGCCCAATACAGCAACAGGTTGTTCATTAAACTTCTGGGGCGCTGAACATGCCAAATCTGGTTGAACACTTTATCGACTGTCAGCATGGTGCTTAGCGAAGTCACCACCAAAAAACCGTGCCAATGGCGGTAAGGCCCTTGGCTTTGTCCGAAAACTGGTTGACGTAACCCAAAATACTGTCAGACAACGATGGGGGCAAAAACCCCTCAAACAAGTAGCTTTTGCAGCTTGAACTGCATTTCTTCGAAAATCGGAAATGCCGTAAAATAGCTAAGGCCACGGTCATCATGGGCACCAGAGACAACACCGTGGTAAAAGTAAGGCTGGCAGCCACCTGGGTAAGCTGCTGTTCAACCAGCCGCTTGGCCAGCAACCTGGCAAACGCCAGCCACCAACGCGGCATAGTGGGCTTAAGCGCTGCGGCATCGGTATTCAGGGCACGCTGGGCGCGGGCAAGCACACGGCCACCCAGCTTGTGGCGCTGCGGTTGCAGTTCTGCCGTAGCAGGTTCGTTGTGTGAATCGGGCTCGTTTTGCGAATTGTGGGGTGCCAGGTGCATGCGCGTGGTTACAATCACTGTTGTTAACTGTCCCATCATACTGGTTTTCCATGATTGAAGTTCTTGTGTTGTACTACAGCCGCCAAGGCGCTACCGAAGCG
>JAAURO010000202.1 GCA_012032215.1 Limnobacter sp. | reverse complement strand
CATTTGGTACGATGCACGCAAGGTGTCGCAAGCCACCCATGCCCAGTTGACAGAACTGGCCAGATTGCTTGGACACAAACCCGACCGTCTTATCAAGCGCATGCGTACCGATACACGGCATTTTGTGTATCTGGACAGGCAGGTCGATGCGGAGGTGGCCGCCCAGGTAAAGGCGCTGAATGTGCCTGGTCTGGGTTTTGTGCCGGAAAGCAAGCGCTACTACCCGCAGGGCGAGGCCTTGGCCCATCTGGTGGGTTTTACCGACATTGAAGACCGGGGGCAGGAAGGCGTAGAGCTGGCTTTCAATGAAAATTGACAGGGCTGGATGGCGAGCGGTTTGTGATTCGTGATCGCTTGGGGAACGTGGTGGACGAGGTGCGTGAATTGCGTCCCCCGACCAATGGCGAGGACGTGGTGTTGTCGGTCGATTCGGACCTGCAGTTTCTGGTAATGAGCGAGCTGCAAAAAACCCTGCAAAAACACAAGGCGAAAGCCGCTGCTGCTGTGGTGCTGGATGCCCGAACTGGTGAGCTGCTGGCCATGGCCAACTTGCCCACATTTAACCCGAACGACCGTGGCGATTTGCACGGTGCCAAGCTAAGAAACCGTGTTTTTACCGACATGTTTGAACCTGGCTCTACGTTGAAGCCGTTTACTGTTTCTTTGGCGCTTGATCTGGGCGCTGTGAAACCGTGGACCAAAATCGACACCGAGGGGGGGCACTTAAGAATTGGCCCGGCAGTGATTTCCGATACGGAAAACAAGGGGATGCTGACTGTTGAAGGGATTATCGAAAAATCCAGCAACGTGGGTACTTCCAAAATTGCGCTGGGTTTGCAGAGCAAAGACATGTGGGATTTTTTCACAAGGTTGGCTTTGGGCAGGCTCCGGCTGTGCGCTTTCCGGGTGCGGTGGCTGGTTTGGTGCGTCCTTGGAATAAATGGCGCCCTATCGAACAGGCTACCATGTCCTATGGTCATGGTATTTCGGTTTCTCTGATTCAGCTTGCACAGGCCTACACCATTTTTGCCAACGATGGCGCGTTTGTGCCTGCAACCGTTACCCGGCGTAGCAGCGATGCACCAGTGTTTCGGCAGCAGGTGATAAGTGCACGCACGGCGCGCGAAATGCTGCGCATGCTTGAATTGGCGGCAGGCCCCGAGGGTACTGCGCCTGCTGCCCAGGTTGCAGGTTATCGGGTGGCCGGTAAAACCGGCACTGCGCACAAACAGGAGGGGGGGCGATATATCAACAAGTATGTCTCGTCTTTTGTGGGCCTGGCGCCGGTGTCGAATCCTCGCATTATTGTGGCCGTGATGGTGGATGAGCCAAGTAACGGCAGGTATTACGGTGGTTTGGTTGCTGCACCGGCATTTTCAACAATTACCCAATCGGTATTAAATCGTCTGGAAGTTAAGCCCGACAAAATCGGCGTTCCTTCGGATGGTAGAAAATGGTGGCTGCTGAAGGTGGAGTGACCCTGTGAAAAGCGCCTTTCTTCATTCGGTGGAAGAGGTGTTGCAAGAGTTGCGTGAGCTGGGTTTTTTTTGTGACTGCTCTGCTTTGTTGAATGACAGCAGAATGGTGGGCCCGCAAGATGTATTTATTGCGGTGCCGGGGAAGCGCACCGACCCCCGCGACTTGGCCGACCCACTGCTTGAGCGCGGGCGTTGCGGTGTGGTGCTGGTGGAATACGATGCCGAGCGCACTTACGAAAGTGCGCGGGTATTGCCCGTAGAAAATCTTGCTGCCCTGCAGGCTGAACTGGCGGCGCGCTATTACAATCACCCCTCAAGAAGCATGAAAGTGCTGGCTGTGACAGGAACGAATGGCAAAACCACGGTCACCCGCTGGCTTGCCAAACGTTAAACCGCTTGGGCTACAAGGCGGCTGTTATGGGAACACTGGGTTATGGCCTGCCCGATGCCCTTGAAACAGAAGTTGCTTTGACTACGCCCGATGCGGTGTCTGTTCAGCGCCAATTGTATGTTTTAAAAACCAGAAGTGTGCAGTATGTGTGCCTGGAGGCTTCTTCGATTGGCCTTGAGCAGGGCCGTTTGAAAGAAGTGCGGGTGCATGCTGCCCTGTATACCAATTTATCAAGAGATCACCTGGATTACCATTCCAGCATGGAATCGTACGCGCAGGCCAAGGAGCGGTTGGCGAAATTTAAAGGGTTGAAGGCGGCTATAGTGAATGCCGATGATGCGCACGCGGTGCGTTTTGGTCAGCTGGCTTTTGAATGCGGGCGCGGCTTGTGACGGTGGGTCATGCCGAGGGTGCTGCGTTTGCTTTGGGCCGCATTGAATACCTCGATTCATCCCTGCAGGTGCAAGTCAATGAAACCACGCTGCGTGCGCTGGTGGCAGGCGAGTTCAATGCTGAAATCTGGGGTTGGCTTATGCCGCGCTGTGCACGCTTGACGTTGCGCCCGAGGAGCAGGTGGCCAAGGCGATGTATTATGTCAGCCCCGCAGCGGGTCGTATGCAAGTGCTTGCACAACACCCCTTGGTGGTTGTGGATTATGCCCACACACCTGACGCACTGGAAAAGGCATTACAGGCTTTGCGGCCAGTGGCGCAAGCCAGAGCGGGGCGCTTGCTGGTTTTGTTTGGCTGCGGGGGCGACCGCGACCCTGGCAAGCGGCCACTGATGGCGCAGGCGGCTCAGCGTCAGGCCGATTACGTGGTGGTCACCGCAGACAATCCTCGCACCGAAAACCTGGACACCATTATGCATCATATCCGTGAGGGGCTTTCTGAAGCGGTTGGCCCGTTTGATTTTGTAAAAGACCGTGCGCAAGCCATTGAGAATCTGCTGGCCCGCAGTGCTGTCAATGATGTGGTGTTGCTGGCTGGCAAAGGCCACGAAACCACTCAGCTTGTGGGCGACCAGGTGCTGCCGTTTTCTGATGCGGAGCACGCCTTGCAGGCATTGGCCAAGGTGGCATCGTGACGCCCGGCATGCACCCCGCTCAAGTGCTCTCTATGAACTGGGATTTGCAGGAGTTGGCGTCTGCATTGGGCGGTGCGCTGTGCACGGCGCCCGCTGCTTCTGCGTTAAAGTCCGCCCACCCTGTTTTGCGCGCCGTGTGTACCGACAGTCGCAAGATTCAGCCTGGCGATCTGTTTGTTTGCCTGAAAGGCGACAATTTTGATGCGCACGATTTTGCGATGGAGGTGCTCGCCAAAGGTGCTTGTGGCTTGGTTGTTGAACGCAAACTGCCCACAAATTGTCCGCAGTGGGTGGTGAGCGATGCTCGTGAGGCCCTGGGATTGTTGGCACGGGCCTGGCGTTTGCGCTTTGGAATTCCTGTGGCGGCTGTAGTGGGAAGCAATGGTAAAACCACTACCAAAGAGATGCTGGCCTGCATGCACGTGCGTTTTTTGGTGAAGAGTCGGTGTTGGTTACCCAGGGCAATTTGAACAACGACATTGGTGTGCCGCTTACTTTGCTCGGCCTGCGTGCGCACCACCGTGCTGCTGTGGTTGAAATGGGCATGAACCACCCCGGCGAAATTGCCTGGTTGGCCAGTCAGGTAATGCCTTCGGTGGCTTTGTTGACCAATGCCCAGCGTGAGCACCAGGAGTTTATGAAGTCTGTGCACGCAGTGGCTGAAGAAAACGGCCAGGTGTTCCGGTTTTTAAAAGCATCGGAAGGCAATCGGGCAAACCAGAACGATTCAGCAGGCCAGCCAGATACGTATGCACTCTCTGGCAATGGTGGTCTGGGTGGTCTGGCCGTGTTTCCGGCAGAAACACCCTTTGAAGCCCTGTGGTCCGGGCAGGCGGGGTTGGCGGCGTGCATGCACTTTGGGCTCGCACACGTCGGCCACGCCGAGGTGACGCTGGGTCCGTCTGCGGAGGGGGTCGAGCTGGTGGCGCCTCAGGGGAAAGTGGTGTGCCATCCACAATTTTTAGGCGAACACAATTTGAACAATGCGGCTGGTGCTGCTGCCGCTGCTTTGGGTCTGGGTTGCGACCTGGCTGCGATTGCGCAAGGTATCAACCACTTTGTGCCGGTGGCCGGCAGGTTGCGTGTGGTGCTTGATACGCCGGGGTTTCGGCTTATCGATGACACCTACAACGCCAATCCCGATTCTGTCAATGCAGCAAGCCGCGTGCTGGCAGCCGAACGAAATACCACAGTGCTGGTACTCGGTGACATGGGCGAGGTGGGCAATGAATCGGTGCGCTTTCATGAAGAGGTTGGGGCTTATGCCCGCGAACAGGGGGTGTCTATTTTGCTTGCTTTGGGCACAGACACGGCGCACTCTGCGCGTGCCTTTGGGGAGGGTGCCCAGCATTTTTCCGAACTGAATGCGCTGGTTGCTGAGTTAAAGCGTTTGATGGCTCAGGGCCACTGCACCGTGCTGGTAAAGGGATCGCGTTTCATGAAAATGGAAAGAGTGCTCAAGGCGCTTCTGGAT
>JAAURO010000201.1 GCA_012032215.1 Limnobacter sp. | reverse complement strand
TTCGACGCGCCTGTTCCAACAACGGCCTGATTTTTTCAAATTGATCGACACTGAGGTCGCTTGGGTATTTTTTCTTTTTCATACCCAATATTATTACAAATATTCAAGATCGTGAACACGCTCTTAGGCGTGGTGGTCACGGTGTAACTTCGTCTGCGGCTGACCCCTTTGATTTGAGCGATACGCATGAGTCGGCCAATCCTTTTGTGGTTGACGGCAAAACCTTCAGCAGCCAATTCCTTGCCAATTCGAATTCGACCGTAGGTTGAGTCACTCATTTTATAAACATCCACGATTTTTTGGGTCAACTCAGCGTTGGCGATTGCTCTGGGACTGGGTTTGCGGTTTACCCACTCGTAATAACCACTGTGTGAAACCCCAAGGGTTTCACACAGTGTCCGGGTTGGGAATTGGGCCTGATTTGCTTTGATCAATTGGTACACCTTGCCAATTAATCGTTGTTGTTTGCAAACCAGGCCGTAGCCTTTGCCAAAATGTCTCTTTCCATCTCCACGCGCTTGAGTTTTTTGCGTAAAGCAATAAGCTCTTCACGTTCCTTGAAGCTTAATGGGCCGCGTGGATTAGACAGAGGTTTTTGTGTTTCAGAATCTTGGTTGGCACAATAACGAACTCCGGCAGTTCGGCACCAACTGGAAATGGAAGTGACGTGGCATCCGAATTCTTTGGCCAACTGACTTGGGCTGCGGCCTGCTGCGACCAATTCAACCATTTGTTGGCGAAATTCCGGCGTGTAGGCGGGTTTGTAATTTGGCATTTTTAGACTCCTTTAACGAGAACATAAGGTGTCCGTCAAATGGGGTCAACTCCAGTGCCTTCTTGGCTCACCCGTTTTTTCTTTGCAGATAGGCCGTGGTTTTCCCCCACAAAAAACCGACTTCTACTTCATGCAACAAGGTGTATTCGTGCGCTTGCGCATAGGCACTTAAGGGGTAGCTGATGGAGGCAATCAGCACGCCTGCGGGCAGGGCTCGGAACTGTTCAACCAGCCTGTGTACGGCGTGCTCTGAAAAGGCGGTGCCGTACAAATAAATAAAGGTGGCATCTGATAGGTCGGTTTCAAAAATGCTGTGGTGCATAAATTCCACGTGTTGTATGCCCGCCTGCTTTTTAATGGCATTCGCCTGACGAATAAAGGTGGGTACCAAATCAATGCCCACGCTTTTGCAGCCTATTACCGAAGCCCACCAAAAAACACCCAAACCACGGCCACAGCCCAAGTCGTACACTGTGTCCTTGCTGCTTAGCCCGGCCAGTGTGCTGAGTGTTGCCAAGGTGGCAAAGGCGGTTTCCCCGTAGATTTTCTGGACCTGGTTTTCTGAAAAGTAGACCATGTACTCTCTGCAAACCCGGTAGGGGTTCAGCAAGAAGTAGTGGGCCAAGGTGAGCAGCCCTACCTTGAATAGCTGCCAGTTTCGGCAATACCAGGTGAGGTTGCCCAGCGCTTCGAAAATGCTGCGAAAAAGCAGCGCTACAGCCGATTTCACCTCACCTCTTTTGCTGCTGCAAATAAGCCTCAGGCGACACCCGAAACGCCGCTCCGGTAGGGCAGGCGCGCACACAGGCCGGGCCTTTGGGGTTGTCGGCGCACAAATCGCATTTCACGGCTTTTTTAATGGAATTGGCGTTGTAGGTGGGTTCTTTGTGGCCGGGGTCATCGCCCAAACCAAACAGCAGGTTCATCAGTAAGCCTGCGCCGCGTTTGGGTGCGGGTTTCACGGCCATTTCAATGGCGCCATAGGGGCAGTATTTCTGGCAGTTGCCACAGCCTATGCAGGTGTCGGCAATGGTGACTTCACCGTTTTGTCGCGTTTAATTGCGTCCGGCGGGCAGTCTTTCATGCAGTGCGGGTATTCGCAGTGGCGGCAGCTGGTGGGCATGTGAATATTCTGAAAAGTGGGGCCAGCGGCACGCACAAAGCGGGCTACGCCTTGGTGGGTGTCGGCGCAGGCGGTTTCGCAGTTGTCGCACTGTACGCACAGGGTTTCATCAATAAGAAGTGCATCGGTGGCTTCGCCAAAGCCACGTTGCAGTAAAAATTCAATCAGATTGCTGTCTTTGTCGGCCTGTTCTTGCCGCTGCACTTCGGTGCGAATGCGGTCGCCAGTTTGCTTTTCCAGGCGTTGACGCCATTCGGGGTGGTCGGCCAGTACCCCACGCACACGGGCCAGGGGCAGAATCAGTATTTCCGTCAGTGTGGTGGCAGTGGCGGTGACACTGTGCAGGGGTTCTTCAGAAAGCAGTGCCCGTTCGCCCACGTAGTTGTTGGCAGACACATACGACATCACCATTTCGCGGCCATCCAGTTTTTTGGAAACCACCACCGAACCACGGCGGATAAGGTGCAGCCCTTCGGCGGCGTCGCCTTGCTTGAAGACGGTTTCGCCTTTGGTGTATTGGCGCACTTCAATGCCATCGGCCACGAGTTCATCGATAGCGGGTTTTTCCAGCGAGGGTGCCAGGTAGTTGGGAATGGCGCGGCGCACAAAGGTTTCATCGAGTTTGCGGCGCACGCTGTCTACCGAGGCAATCAGCTTGAGCATGGCTTTGCGCGGGGTTTCAATCAGCACGCAGTTTTTGCCTGCGCGCACGGTGGCATTGCGCCTGCGCCCTGAAATCAGGCCCATTTCGCCAAAGTATTCGCCTTGGGCCAGCGGCAGGTCGAAGGGTTTGCCGTGTTTGTCGGTGAGTTCAATGACCACCGAACCTTCTACAATGGTGAAGAAGGTGCTGGTGTAGTCGTTTTTGCGAAACACGATGCTGTCGTGGCTGGGGGTGTGCAGGGTGGATTCCAGCATGAATTCGCGCAGTTGCAGGCGCGTCATGCCTGCAAATATGGGCACGTTGCTGTGAATGGCGGCCAGCACTTCAGACACCGTGCGTTGCCCTAAGCTTTGAAATTTTTCAGCCAGAAGGGGTTCATCGGCTGGCACCACGGGCAGGCCCATAATGGTGTCTATGACTTCATGGCCCTGGTTCATGGCCTGTTTAATCAGTGGGTAGCCACCTAAAGCACCCACAATAAACAGGCCCGGCACGTTGGATTCATAGCTTTCAGACAACGCGGGCACGGCTCCGGGGTCTTTGTTGGGGGAATGTTACTCCAAAACTTTCTACCAGTGCACGCGGTGGCGTGGCGCCTAAGCGCGCAATGATGCGGTGCACGTTCAGGCTTTTTTCGCCTTCGGGGTCTTTGTACACATAGCGCATGCAAGGTTGGGCAGATGGTTCGTCGGCACTGCTGCTTTTCAGCAGTTCAATGCGCACGGTGTTGGTGTTGTAAAAAATTTGCAGTTCTTCGTTGCGGTCGGCGGCTAAAATCTGGTTGAGGTTGCCTTCTTTACAGCGTGCAAATTCGTCTTTGCGGTTAATCAAAATGACTTTGTTTTTTTCCCGCAGGGCCAGGGCGTTTTCAATGGCGGCATCGCCTGCGCCAATCACCACAATGGTTTCGTTTTGAAAGGCATTGGGGTCGGCCAGGGTGTAGTCTACGTTGGGCAGGTCGTCGCCTGCGGCGCCTATTTTGCGGATGTTGCCTTGCAGGCCAATGCCTAAAATAACGGTGCGGGCGGTGGTGCTGGTGCCGTCTTCACACTGAATCTGAAACGGCCCTGCGCCTTCGTTCAGTTTGGCAATGGCGGTGACTTTTTTGCCGTACTGAATGTTGATTTTTTGCGTGGCCAGCTGGTCGTCCCAGGTGCCCAAAATGGCTTCGCGTTTGCCGGCCTCAAAGCGCATGCCTGAGCGCAGTGGCAAATAGCCAGGTTCGGCCATGACATGTTTGCCTTTCTGGTATTTGTAAATGGTGTCCGAGGCATGTTTTTCGGTTTCAAACAGCACGTATTTGCAGCCCAGTTCCTGCGCGCGCGCAGCGGCAGACAAACCCGCCGGGCCTGAACCAATGATGGCGATGTCTAAATCGGCTGGCACGTTGGCAAACAGCGGGGTGGGTTTTGGGGAATTGGATGCAGTGCCAGCGTTGCCGGATGCTGTTGTTTGGCCAGTGCTTGTGGGGGGCAGAGGGGGAGTCTTGTTCGTGGTGCATCGTCATGGCTGAATTCTCCTCACTTCATCTCCCAAGGCGGCATTAAGGCCCACCAGTTCGGCTTTGAAGGCATCGCGGTTGTAGGCGTCTTCATCGGCCAGCAGTTTGAGCAGGGTGGGCAGTTTTTGGTTCAGCATGCGGGCGGTGTGGGTGTTGCCCCGTGCGCCCAGGCTGTTGGTGAGCGAGGCTATCGACATATACGCCTGCTCGGCGCTGGCGTAGTCGCCCAGTTCATCGGCCACGGCCAGCGCCACGGTTTCTTTGACAATCCGCTCCAGGGCCTGCGTTGTAAGCGGTGTGGCTGCCACCTGGCTTTGCAGACCGGTTATCCACTGTTGCATGCTGCTGGCTTGGTTTGCAAGGGCTT
>JAAURO010000200.1 GCA_012032215.1 Limnobacter sp. | reverse complement strand
CCCGTTAACCCAACCAAAAGCCCTACAGCCAAGCCAGACACAATATAAACAGTGTTGAATTCGAAAGCCACGATGGTGCTCAATAAAAAGAGTCAGGGGAATAGCAGTGTAGGCGCTTTGCTTTATAAACCAAACAACACTATTGGCATTTGTTTATTGCCTGGGTGAATAAAGAATAAAAAATAGTTCATTTTGAGGAACTGGCGAACAGGCGTTGGTTACAAAGTTTTTTCTACGAGATTTTTTCTGAAACGAACAGATTGATCGATAACCAACCTCAAGCCAGTGGCTCCAGCGCCACTCAGGATTTAGCCACTCACAATTCTGCTGAATACGGCCCGGTGTCCATCAAACGTATAATGGATGTGGCCATGGAGGTGGCCAGGGATGTGTTTGTGCAGATGTTAGTGAACGACCCACAGCTACTGCCCGCTTTTTTACTGCTCTCCAAAGCCACTAGGAAGGTGGCAGAAGCAGCGGTGCCTTTGCTTCAGTGGTTGCCGAAACCCATACACTTGAAAAGCCCGGAATGGCGTTTTGGTGCAGAGCAAGAGCAGGCTTTCCTGGAGAGAATGCCGGCTGTAAGCCATGTGGCAGTGTATGATGGTTTTATGCTACGGCAGGGAGACACAGATAGGCGTTTCAAAAGCACGACCCCGGATACGTTCCTGAATTTGAGTAGACTCACCATCCTTTTATCGCTTAGATCGTTGGATTTGAGCGCTGTTATCAAATTCACCCAAGGCGATGTGGAAAACTTGGCCACACTGACAGCCCTGACAAGACTGTGTGTTGAGAGACCATATCTTCAAGTCCAGCAATTTGGTAATCCAAGCGTGAATCTCTTACCCTTAACAGCCTTGGTAAACCTTAAAAGCCTGAGTTTGAACGATCGCCACATCTATCCCACAAACTTTGCACAATTGGCAAGCTGTTTGACTGGTTTAACCAGCCTTAGTGCCAAAAACATCGTAGAAACTAACGCAGCCATGCAGGCGGTGGCCAGAATGGAAACATTGCAACAGCTGGATTTGTCGCTGTCACCTGGGGGGTTTGGTAGAACAATAGATTCTGTAGAACATAGATACAGGCTAGACACTTCGCCATTAAGCGCTTTGGTGGGGCTTCAAAGCTTGAGTGTAGCGAATCGCGGTGTTACCCAAGCAGCTTCTACGGCATTGGCAGGCTCTTTGGGTCAGCTAACCCATCTTAATGCTACAAATAGCATCTCTAATAATCATGCAGCCCTGTGTAAGTTGGCTGAAATGGAAGCATTGCAACACCTGGAATTGGCGACTTACACTTTTAGAACGGCAGATTTGGAGAAATTGGCAAGTTTGAGCGGGCTTAAAAAGCTGACTATTGGAAATTCGGTGCTATCAAATACGAATCAACCTTCTAATCCTGCTTACAGAATGGATGGTTTGCGCTCTTTGGTATTTGCCTACCCGCCGCGCCCTGCGCAATTCCAGCCAATTCCTACATGTGAGGGCTTTGCTGACTGGTTCAACCGATGTTCAAATTTGGAGTGCCTGGGGTTGTACAGACTGCCAGAAATTACGCAAGAAATACTAAAAAGCGTATCAAGCATGGGCGAGTTGCAAGAGTTGATTGTGGAAAGCTCCCTTGTTAATAAAGGTGCGCAGTTTCCTGAACCTTTGACCGGGTTAAAAAAATTACATACTCTGAGTTTGGCCAAGTCGTATTTTGAACCGTTGTTTCTGAAGAGCGTGGCTGGAATAAGCACGCTAAGAACATTGAATTTGTCTGGTTGCCGATCTGGGGGGGAACGTCTGCACAATCTTGAACCCTTGAAAGAACTGTTGCCCAAGTTGCACAGTTTGAATGTGATGGGCTGTGCGGTGGATGTCGATCAGTTGAGTAACGCCAGGGAACTGGAGTGGCTGGAGATGACTGCTACTCTTGCTGATCAACACGTGGAAACGCTGCTTGCTCATTCGCCAGGTTTGCGTGGCTTGGGTTTGTGTGAGTTTTCCTTCATAAGCAGTACAGGCAAAGGGTTACTGCGACATCGGGGCGTAAGATTGTCCCATTCTCCTCTGTACTCATTTGGCCAATAACCCATGAACCTGCATCAAATCCGTTTTGTGCGCGAAACCGTGCGCCAGAATTTCAGCCTTACCCAGGCGGCCAAAGTGTTGTTTACCTCGCAACCGGGTGTTTCTAAAGCCATTATTGAGCTGGAAGAAGAATTGGGTTTTCAGGTGTTTGCGCGCCATGGCAAGCGCATCAAGGGCTTAACCAACCCTGGCCGTTTGGTGTATGAGGCCTGCGAGCGGATTATGGCCGAACTGGAAAACGTAAAACGCATTGGCGAAGAATTTGCCAGCCGCGATTCCGGCAAGCTGACCGTGGCTGTAACCCACACACAGGCCAGGTATGTGCTGCCACGGGCGGTAGTCGCGTTTCGCAGAAAATTCCCCAAAGTCCGGCTGGTGTTGCTGCAGGGCACCCCCGAGCAACTGGTGCAGTGGGTGCGCAAAGACCAGGCGGATTTGGCTGTGGCCACCGAGGCGCTGGCTGATGAATCAGATTTGGTGTCGTTTCCTTGTTTTGACTGGGGGCATGTGGTGGTGGCGCCCAAGGGCTATCAATCGCTCAAACCTTTTGTGGGGACGGGTGCGCGCAAACTGGCTTTGTCGGATTTGGCCCAGTTGCCGCTGATTACTTACGAAACCCACTTTGCCGGGCGGCGCAAAATAGATCAGGCATTCGAGCGCGCTGGTTTGCAAGCCGAAGTGGTTTTAGAGGCCATAGATGCCGATGTGATTAAAACCTACGTGGAGCTTGGCCTGGGAGTGGGCATTGTGGCCGAAATGGCTTTTGACCCAGCCAAAGACACAGGGCTTAATAGCCTGGAGGTGGATCACCTGTTTGGCAGAAACACCAGCCGTGTGGCAGTGCGGCAAGGGGTGTTTATGCGCAGTGTCATGTACGAATTCATTGAATCATTTGCCCCCCTTCTTACGCGCAAACTGGTCGACAAAGTACTAAGCGGAGGGCAAGCTTACGACCTGTAAGCCCCCTGAATTCCCCCTGAATGTATCACCCTAAATAACCCCCTGTTTTCACAACAAGCAAACTGCGCTACCTTTACCAACCCACCAGATTTATGGGTGTATGGCCAAACGCCACGCCCCCCAGCCCCCTCTTTAAAATCCAGCCCCTATCTCTCAAAGCATGTACCAATTTTATCCTTTTCATATACCGAGGCAAATACACAGGCGCGCCGCCCTGGTCTACTCCCAACAAGAAACCTGGCTATTCACCGACAGCACCGCCACACTCAGCCCCTGGCTGATATTACACCGCGAATCAGCCACCGACACCACACTGCAATTTTTGCTACAACAAGGCCACAGCCGCAACAGCTTTGGCTGCCAACTGGTAGAACACTTTCACCTGGGGCACGACCACGACCGCTGGACAGCCGACGACGACGAAGTACTGCTACGCCACATACGCACCGGCAACCTCAAAGCCATGACCCTACCCACCAGCCCCCACGTACACCAACAACTTCTAGACCGACACGGCAGCTACTGGGCCGCACACCCCCCCCAACAAACCACCACCCCAGGCACCCTCCAAGACACCCGCTCCCAACTCACCTTCGAACTCGGCACCATCTTACTCAGCCGATGGCAAACCCACGACCACACAAGCACCGCATTTGAACACCAACACTGGGTAATTCAACGCCTGCAAGAACTCGGCGCAATCATGCAAGGCACCTGGCAAGGCGTCTCCGCCTTCTTTGCAGGACTGGCAGAAATGGCCTGCGGCATCCTCCAGTTTGCCGGCAAAGTCGCAAGCGAAATTTCCCACCACGCACTCAACGCCCTCCTGGGCAACTACGACCGCATACAACACGACCTCACCAAGCTCTACCACGGCGCCATCCAATCAGCACAAGACCTCATAGCCGCCGTAAAAACGGGATGCACGCCATCCAGATTTTTTCCGAAGACGCACAAATACGCCACATCCTGTTTCAGTTTCTAGACAGCTACTGGGAAAGCACCCCCAGACTCGACGCCATTCGCGGCGTTGCCAAAGGCACAGTAACCATCACCCTGGAAATCGTCCTCATGCTAGGCGTACCCCTAGCCGCCCCAGCCGTACTGACACGACTAGCCGCAAGAATGGGACAATTTTCAGCCCGCGCCATAGAACTTCTGGTACACCTGTACAAACTACTGAAAGCCCGCGCACAAAAAACCCTGCACACCGCCACCGAAGGGCTGGAACGGCTAAGCAAATGGCCAAAGCCCCAGCCGCCTGCACAGCCCCCAAAAAAGCCCCCACCCCGACACCAAAGCCCAATCCACACCCCACCACAACCCCCACCCCGACACCACCCGCAGCAGCCCCAGCTGCCGCAACACCCCCACCGCAGGCTGCCCCATCAGTCTCATCAACGGCGAAGAACTGCTACA
>JAAURO010000199.1 GCA_012032215.1 Limnobacter sp. | reverse complement strand
TTTCAGGTTGCTTTGGCTATCGCCAGGAGTACTGCCAATTACCCAGGTGTCCATGCTGCCGCCACCTTGCTGCAACGAAACCACATCGTTGCCTTCGGCTGCCACACGGGTAAGGCCACCTGGCATTACCTGGTAACCCCCGGTGCCATCTGCCACGGCGTACAGCCGAACCAAAATGTTTCTTTCTTCCAGGCCACGCTCCTGGCCCTGCCAGATAGCCGCACGTGAAAGCGGAATAAGCTCCTGCAAGGTATAGGAGTTCGGATTCTTGCTGATTTTTGCCTTCCAGGCGGTCTGCTGGGCCTCGTCCAACAGCGAACCCATCACCGGAATAGCCCTCACACCCCATCTGTTCGGGTAGGTTCGGCGAATCACCAGGTTTGACAGGTTTTTGCTGGCTTGCGCCCAAGCGGGGTCTTCGCCACACCACCAACTCGGCACACTGGGCAGCAGCAACTCTTCGCCGCGCAGCGACTGGCAAAGCGCGGGCATAAAACCATGCAGAGCAGGGCCTTCCAGCCATCCACCACCCGGCATGTTCACCATCAGCACGCCACCACTGCGAATGGCCTGAATCAGGCCAGGTACCCCCAGTTGGGAATCGTCGCGCAACTCCAGCGGGTCCAGCCACTGGTCGTCTGTTCGGCGAATAATGGCATCGATTTGCTCCAGCCCGGTCACGGTTTTTAAATACACCTTGTTCTGGCGGGTTACCAAATCGCTGCCCTCCACCAGGCTAATGCCCAGGTAACGCGCCAGATACACGTGTTCAAAATAAGTTTCGTTGTAGGGGCCGGGGGTTAGCAGTGCAATCCGGGTGTTTTCTCCCTTCAAAGACAATTTCTGGATGGAATCTGCGTAATTGCGGAAAAAACTGGCCAGTTGCTCCACCCGCAATGTTTTAAAAGGATGCTTCAGCAACCTGGATACGTTTACGCGATTTTCCAGTGCATAGCCCAAACCGGAAGGGGCCTGAACCCGGTGGTTAATCACCCACCAGCGCCCATCGGGCCCACGGCCTAAATCAAAGGCCACAGTGTGCAGCCACACATTGCCAGAAGGGCTTGCACCATACAATTGCGGCAAATAACCAGAGTGCCCGCACACCAAATCCACGGGCACCACGCCTGTTGTCAGCATGTGCTGGGGGCCGTAGGCATCGGCCATCATCTGGTTAAGCAGTGTGGCACGCTGGGCAATGCCTGCGCTTAACGTTCGCCAATCGTGTTCCTGAATAATATGCGGCAGCAGGCCAAGGCTCCATGGCCGGGTAAAACGGGCATCGGGATCTGCATACACATTGTAGGTAATACCATTTTCCCGCACCATGCGTTGCAGCAAAGCCAGTTTGCCATCCAGAAAATCAGGGGTGTCGGCTTGCGGCAAGCCCGCAAAGAATTTTTTCCAGACCGGGTGCAATTCACCGTTCTGGCTCAGCTCGCTGAAGTACGCATGGGTGCCAGTTAAAACCGCCTGTTGCCAGAGGCTGGCCAAGTCAACAGATGCCTTGTTATCCGGGGGTAAGCTCACGTGTAAGGCCAGTCGTTTTTTGGGGTGCATTCATTCTAACCTGCTTTAACCCACTTGAAGCACCGGAATTTAAAGTGCCAGGCCCTTGAAATTCCGGTTGTTGCCCACAACTTCCACCAGACCATTTTTTCGGAGGTAGTTCATGTCAGACCCCAACGCGCAAAACGGCGCAGAAATCCCCACGCCACAACCTGGGCAGCAGTCCGAAGCCGAGTCCAATGCGGCCAAGTACCAAAAAGTGCAGGATCAAGCCCCACTCGCTTCCCAAGACGCCGAAGCCAACGAGGCCAGCAATACCAATGAAGCAAACGCGCCTGGCGAAACCGAGCCCTCAGCCGCAGAGCAAGAACTGGCCACCGCCTTGCAGGCAGCCCTTGAAGAAGCCGAAAAACACAAGGAAACCATGCTGCGTCTGGCCGCAGAGCTTGAAAACACGCGCCGCCGCACCGTTGAAGACGTTGCCAAAGCCCATAAATTTGCCATAGAAGGCTTTGCCCAGGCACTGCTGCCCGTGCGCGACGCCCTGGAAACCGCCTTGTCGCTGGACAACCAAACCATCGAAACCCTCAAAGAGGGCGTTACTGCCACCCTTCGGCAACTCGAAACCGCCTTTGAGAAAAGCCGCATAGTCACCATTAATCCCGAAGGCGAGAAATTCGATCCCAACCAGCAACAGGCTGTCAGCATGGTGCCCGGCAACTCGGTAAACCCCACCGTTGCGCCCAACCACGTGGTTACCGTGCTGCAAAAAGGCTACCTGCTCCACGAGCGCGTGCTGCGCCCGGCGCTTGTTGCGGTAGCCTCGTAAAACAAGCTTGAATTCAGGGCCTTGAAAATCAGTGGCTTGGCCCTACCTGTAGTGCAATCAGAAAACCCCGAGCCGCCAGCAGGCAGCTCTTGCAAAAATCAGAATCACGGAGAATACAATGGGAAAAGTAATTGGAATCGACCTGGGAACCACCAACTCCTGCGTGTCTGTCATTGAAAGCGGCAGGCCCAAGGTTATTGAAAACTCGGAAGGTGCGCGCACAACACCCTCCATTATCGCCTACATGGAAGATGGCGAAATTCTGGTCGGCGCACCCGCCAAGCGCCAGGCAGTTACCAACCCCACCAACACCCTGTATGCCGTAAAACGCCTGATTGGCCGTAAATACGAAGACGCCGAGGTTCAAAAAGACATCAACCTCATGCCCTACAAAATCGTCAAAGCCGACAACGGCGATGCCTGGGTTTTCGTGCGCGACAACAAACTGGCGCCCCCCCCAGGTGTCCGCCGAAGTACTGCGCAAAATGAAAAAAACCGCAGAAGACTACCTGGGCGAAGAAGTCACCGAAGCAGTGATTACCGTACCCGCTTACTTCAACGACAGCCAGCGCCAGGCCACCAAAGATGCAGGCAAAATTGCCGGCCTGGAAGTCAAGCGTATTATCAACGAACCCACAGCCGCCGCCCTGGCCTTTGGTCTGGACAAAAAAGAAAAAGGCGACCGCAAAGTAGCCGTATACGACCTGGGAGGCGGCACCTTCGACATATCCGTCATCGAAATTGCCGATCTGGACGGCGAAAAACAGTTTGAAGTACTTTCCACCAACGGCGACACCTTTCTTGGTGGCGAAGACTTCGATCAACGCATTATCGATTACATCATCGATGAATTCAAAAAGAACAACGGCGTAGATTTAGGCAAAGACCCCATTGCCCTGCAGCGCATCAAAGCCGCAGCCGAACGCGCCAAAATCGAGCTTTCGTCTTCAACCCAAACCGAGCTCAACGAGCCCTACATTGCCATGGCCAATGGAGCCCCCGTGCACCTCACCATGAAATTGTCGCGCTCCAAGCTGGAAAGCCTGGTTGAAGACCTCATCAGCCGCACCATTGAGCCCTGCAAGGTCGCCATGAAAGACGCAGGTGTCTCGGTTTCTGACATTGACGACATTATTCTTGTCGGTGGCATGACCCGCATGCCCAAAGTGCAGGAAGCAGTAAAGGCATTCTTCGGCAAAGACCCCCGCAAAGACGTCAACCCCGACGAAGCCGTGGCCGCAGGCGCAGCCATTCAGGGTTCGGTGCTTTCTGGCGACCGGAAAGACGTGTTGCTGCTGGATGTCACACCGCTTTCTCTAGGCATTGAAACCATGGGTGGCGTCATGACCAAAATGATCGAGAAAAACACCACCATTCCTACCAAATTCAGCCAAACCTTTTCCACAGCGGAAGATGGCCAACCTGCGGTTACCATCAAGGTGTCTCAGGGCGAGCGCCAAATGGCCAGCGACAACAAAAGCTTGGGCGAATTCAACCTCGAAGGCATTCCTGCTGCACCGCGTGGTGTGCCACAAATTGAAGTCACTTTCGATATCGATGCCAATGGCATTTTGCACGTCTCTGCTAAAGACAAAGGCACTGGCAAAGAAAACAAAATCACCATCAAAGCCAATTCAGGCCTAAGCGATGCTGAAATTGAAAAAATGGTGAAAGACGCTGAAGTCAACGCCGCCGAAGATGCCAAACGCCGCGCACTCGTAGAAGCCAAAAATCAGGCCGAAGCACTGGTACACAGCACCCGCAAATCGGTTGGTGAATACGGCGACAAACTCGATCAAAGCGAAAAAAGCAACATCGAGAATGCGTGCAAGGCCTTGGAAGAAGCGGTAAAAGGCAACGACCAGGAAGCCATTGAAGCCAAAATCAAAGCCTTGTCTGAAGCCTCGCAAAAGCTGGGCGAAAAAATGTATGCCGACATGCAAACCCAGCAGGCAGCTGCCGGCGCAGAGCAGGGCGCTACAGCCTCACAAGGCAGTGCTGGGGGCGCTTCTGAAGCACGTTCACCGAAAGAAGAGGGCGACGATGTCGTAGATGCCGACTTCACAGAAGTGAAAGACAACAAATAAGCACCAAGCGGTTGAGCCTTGCATAAAAGCTCAACCTGAATTTC
>JAAURO010000198.1 GCA_012032215.1 Limnobacter sp. | reverse complement strand
AAGACAGCAATAACGGCCTCTACCGAAACAACAGCTACCGAAGACTCCGCCGCCACACAAAACACCGAAACAAAAAAACACCGAAACACAGCCACGCACCACCCTGCAAAAAGCCGTGGACAGCACCCTGCAGCCAACGCCCAGGGAAGCTGCGCCACAAGGCAAAATGGTCCCAGAAACACTGGCTGAAAAAATCGAGATTAAAACGACTGACCCGAAAAACCTGCCCAACCAGGCCAATGAACGCGCCCAGCCTTCTGGTCAGCAGAACCAGGCCCCCTACCGCACCGACTTGACAGGGGCAGGAGCCAGCCAGTCTGATGCAGCACAAGGCAAAAGCAGTGGCCTGAAAGCGGGCGACCAAAAACTGGTAACCGCCGGGGTTTCGGGGCAGCAATGCAGCGGGCAGCAACCCCGCATCCATGGCAGCCACAACGGGCACCACACGCACGGGCCAAGCAGCGCCAACGCTGATTAGAACGCCGGTGAATCAGCCCGGTTTTGCCAAAGAACTGGGCCAGAAAGTAAACTGGGCAATCGGCAAAAACCTCTCCACGGTTGAAATCCGTTTAACCCCCGACAAAGCCGGCACCATTCATCTGCGTATTACGCAATCGGGACAAAACATACAGTTGGCCATTCGCACCGCCGATGAAAGCACGGGGCAACTGATGACCCAGGCCGTAGCAGGCCTGCGCGAAACACTCGCCCAAAACGGCTTGCAACTCAACCAGGTGCAAGTAACACACTCTGGCTCGCAAAGCAGCCAGAACGGCCAATCGCAAAACGGCAGCGGCCTGTTTCAGAATGGTCAGCAGGCCGGGCAACAAAATGGTTCAGGCCAAGGTCAGTCGCAGGCCAACAACCACGGGGGCAACAGCCAGGACACCGATGCACAGCCTGCCCCTGCAGAAGCCGCTCGCCCAGCAAAACGACCGGGCGAACACGGGGGCATAGATGTGTTTGCCTAAGCCCGGAATACAGCCTGAACAAGCCGGGGAAGTAACGGCTTATTCACACGTTTGAGAATCGCCGTATAACCGACAATACAAGGTATACAGCAGAATTGACGGAGAACCAGAAATGGCCAAACCCTCAGTGGCAGCGGTGCCAAGCAGCGACACCGAAGAAACGCCCAAAAAAAGCAAGAAAAAGCTCATCCTGATTGTAGTGGCACTGGTGCTGCTGCTGGCGGGCGGGGGTGCAGCTGCCTTTTTAATGAAGCCCCATGCAGGCGATGGCCACGCTGAAGCAGAAAAGAAAAAGAAGAATCGCTGCTGCCCCCCACTTTTTCTGTGCTGGATCCTTTTGTAGTGAACCTGGCCGGACCAGACTCCAAACGCTATCTGCAAATCGGGATTACCTATGAGCTAAGCGACAAGGCCACCGACGACAGAATGAAAAACTACACGCCGGTGATTCGCTCGCGCATTTTAATGGTGCTGTCGAACAAAACCACAGCAGACCTGACCAACATAGAAGGCAAACAAAAGCTGATGGACGAGCTTGTTGACCTGGCACGCGTCACACTGGGCGGAGACGACAAAGACCCCACCCGAGGCGTACGCGATGTGCACTTCTCAAGTTTCGTGATTCAGTAATAAAACCGATGAACCAAGGCACCTAGAACATGGCTGGCGATTTTCTTTCACAAGATGAAGTAGATGCTCTGCTTCGCGGTGTAAACGGCGATGAAGAAGCCAGCGAGTCGCCAGAAGACGCCGAGAGCGTACGCTCGTACAATCTGGCCACGCAAGAACGCATTGTGCGCGGGCGCATGCCCACGCTGGAAATCATCAACGAACGGTTTGCACGCCTGTTCCGCATTGGGCTGTTTAACTTCATGCGCCGCAGCCCTGAAATTTCGGTCGGCTCGGTAAAGGTTGCCAAATACAACGAATTCATTCGCAACCTGGTGGTACCCACCAACCTGAACATCATGTCCATGCGACCTTTGCGGGGCAATGCACTGTTTATTTTCGACCCCAGCCTGGTGTTTGCCGTGGTCGACAACCTGTTTGGTGGCGATGGCCGGTTTCACACCCGTGTGGAGGGCCGCGACTTTACCCAAACCGAACAGCGCATCATTCATCGCATGCTTGAAGTTGCCTTGCACGAATTCATTACTGCCTGGAAGCCGGTTTTCCCGCTGGAACCCGAATACGTGCGCTCTGAAATGCACACCCAGTTTGCCAACATTGCCACACCCTCTGAAATTGTGGTCACCACCGCCTTCAACATTGAACTGGGCGCAGGGGGTGGCAACTTTCACGTGTGCATTCCCTACTCCACACTGGAACCCATCCGCGACATGTTGTATTCCAGCATGCAGGGCGATCAGGTAGAGCCCGACAAACGCTGGGTCAACATGCTCAAGCAACAGGTGCAAATGGCAGAGGTTGATTTGGTGGCAGAACTGGGTAGATCGCGGCTTACCATCAGCGACATCGTGGAACTGCGCGTAGGCGATGTCATTCCTCTGGAATCGACAAAAACGTGGAAGCGCGCGTAGACAACGTGCCGGTGTTCGACTGCACCTACGGCACCAGCGGCGGCCAGTACGCCCTGAAGATAGAGCGGGTTTTGGCAACAGAAATTGCCGAGGCCGCCACAGAAAAAAACACCCTGGAAGCCCTGCTGGCCAAAAATGCCGAAGAGAAAAAACAACGTGAACTGGGAAAACAGACGGAACACACGTCTGACCAGCCGGAATAATCCGATCTGAGAGGTAGCTTACATGGCAGATCCCAAAAATGAAGTAGTAGAAGACGCAGCCGATGACTGGGCAGCCGCACTGGCTGAACAGGCCAGCTCGGCAGATTCAGACACCCCAAGCGATGCATCCACCGATGCCCTGTTTGCGCAGGCAGGCGACTCCAAGCCCGCCTCTGAGCTGTTTCAGCCGTTTGGCAACAGCGCACCCGGATCGGCCAAGAACGACATCGACATGGTCATGGACATCCCGGTTCAGCTGACCGTGGAGCTAGGCCGTACCAAAATTCCGATCAAGCACATTTTGCAGCTTGCACAAGGCTCGGTCATTGAACTCGACGGCCTGGCCGGTGAACCCATGGACGTGCTGGTAAACGGCTTTTTGATTGCCCAGGGTGAAGTGGTGGTTGTGAACGACAAATTTGGTATTCGCCTGACAGATATCATCACACCATCAGAAAGGTTGCGTAAACTGAACAGGTAATTGCAACTCTTTTGGAATGACCATGGTGGAACCCATTCTAAAATCTCAGCCTCTCAAGCAGCCTCTCAAGCAGCCTCTCAGGCAGCTTGGCCGGCAACCCGTCTGGCAGCGCGGACTCCAGGCCCTGACCCGGATTTGTGTGCACGCAACCCTTGCGGTTGGCCTGCTGGCTGGCAGCGTAGGTGTTGCGCACGCACAAAACACCCGCGCACCAACCGAAACGCCCGAAACACCCCACAAGGCCATGGCGGCAGCGCAACTGGCACCGAACACCCCCCCCCTTCAGAACCCGATTACCAAATCGGGAAAACCACCCCACCCGTCACCCCGGACAACGCCGATCTGCTCAGAACGGGCCTGGGCCTGGGCGTTGTGCTGCTGCTTATGCTGGGCCTGCTGATAGTTATCAAGCGCGCAGGCTTTGGTGCAGCCAAAGGGGGCCGGCAGTTTTACAAAATTCTGGCGGTGTCTTCTCTGGGACCCAAAGAAAAAATATCGCTGATAGAAGTAGGCGACCACTGGCTGTTGGTGGGTATTACCAGCCACAGCATTAACACCTTGCACACCATGCCCAAAGACAGCATCGATTTAGGCAACGCATCCAATGCAGCGGCCAGTTTTGCCAAAATGCTCGAAAAACTCAAAGCGCCGCACAACAAGGTGAACTCGTGAAACGGGCACCCCTGCTGCCTGCCTTGGCCTTGGGTCTGCTTTTGCTGGCAGGCACCCAAACGGCCTGGGCCCAGCAGGTGTTGCCGGGCGTAACTTCCACACCCGGGGTAAATGGTTCCACCAACTACAGCGTACCCATACAAACGCTGCTGTTTTTTACCTTTCTCAGTTTTATTCCGGCCATGTTGCTCATGATGACGGGCTTTACCCGCATTGTTATTGTGCTGTCACTGCTGCGCATGGCTCTGGGCACACAAAACTCGCCGCCCAACCAGGTGGTAATAGGGCTCAGCCTGTTTCTTACCTTTTTTGTGATGTCGCCCGTGTTCATCGGGTGTATCAAGAAGCCTACCAGCCTTTTTCCACCAACCAGATAGCGTTTGAAGAAATGGTTGGCCGCGCCGCCATTCCCCTGCGCGAATTCATGCTGAAACAAACCCGCGAACCAGACCTCGCCCTGTTTATACGCTTAGGCAATGTGGGCGACGTAGAAACCCCGACGATCTGCCCATGAAAGTCATTATCCCCGCCTTTGTAACCAGCGAACTTAAAACCGCCTTTCAGATTGGCTTCATGATTTTCTGCCCTTCCTGGTTATCGACCTGATAGTGGCCAGCGTGC
>JAAURO010000197.1 GCA_012032215.1 Limnobacter sp. | reverse complement strand
CCAACCGCGCAAACCCGCTACGCGTGCTACGTTGTTTGGCAGGGTTTGATAAATCGCAAGTACCGGCAGCGATGCAGAACACCCTGACCGGGCCGCCACCATGCCAGTGCTTGCCTGCCAGAGCATCTGGTGGGCACTGTAGCCCGTAAAGGCAAAGTTGCTCACCTTTACTCGGCCCTGTGTGTTCAAGCCAATCTGCCAGGCTGCCGTTTGCTCATCCTCCACGCCCTCGCCCCAAGCCACCGAATCACCGAACATGAATACGCAGGCACGCACATCTGCTGAACTGCGGGGGCTTATGCGCAAACCATCGGGTGCAACCGTGTAGTGCACGCTGTAGAGTGCGGCATTGTGCTGCATCTTGGTAGCCTGAATATGCAGGCCTGGCCGGGGCCTGTAGCCTAAACCCGTGACCGGCATTTCAATGAAGTAATTGGGACGAGCCATGTCACCCACAAAACGCACGCCGGGTGGCATGATGTACGGATTATTGTGCTTGTTGACATACAAAGCCCCTTCTACCCCACCCACTGCCAACAGAACAGCCCCCAGATTAAGCCAGAGCAAACGACCAGCAGGCCGTTTGCTTTTGGCAACCAGCACCACTGCAACAAGCAGCCAGACCAGGCAAATCCATGCCAGCGGGGCAGCGGTTATGCGCCACCAAATCATGGCACTTTCCAGAACCGCCAGCACAAGCACGAAAGTGACTGCCCAGGCAGTAGGGAGCTTTGCCTTCTGGCTGGGTTGCACCACTAGCTGCGCTGTTGGTGCCTCAGACAATCGCGTACACGAAGGGCGCCACATAGCTTAAGCCACCCGCCGCCATCAAGAGTATTCCCGAGAGCAGGAGCAAAACAAGCAGCGGCAAAAGAAGCAGTTTTTTACCCCGCATGAAATGTCCAAACAGAGCCCTCACCGTAACCGCTTTTGATCTGAGCACGGTTATAACGCCCATGCCCGCAGGTTTGTTTTCCATGATTAGCCCCTTTTCGTCAGTAACAAATCACCAACCAGCATGAAATCAAGCGGATGGCTCAAGTAAAAGGCCAGTGCATCGGCCTCACTTGCCACTATCGGCTCACCATTGCCATTAAGTGACGTATTCAGCAGCACTGGTGGCATGCCGCAGGCTTCCACCGCCTCCAGTGCGTGGTTCAAATCCACAGCGCTGCGTTGGTCAACGGTCTGTACACGGGCACTTCCATCCACATGGCGTACCGCACCCAAGCTGGATTCCCTGTTTGCCTGAATACGTGCTGTTGTTGTCATGAACGGCGTCATGTGGTTGTCGTGCTCGTAAAACCAGTCATTCGATCGGGAGCGCAGCACCGCCGGTGCGAACGGGCGAAACAATTCGCGTTTCTTGACAACCCGGTTAATCCGGTCGCGCATCCCTGCATCGCAAGGCGAGGCCAGAATCGAGCGCTGCCCCAGAGCACGCGGCCCCCATTCAAACCGCCCACGTGCGAAAGCACCCACCTTCTCCTGTGCTATCAACCGGGCAAAGCTGGAAAACGGATCTTCCGGTTCTTCCCACGTCAAATCCAGGCTGCGACATAGCTCGCGCGCCCTGTCGTTGGAAATACCAGTACCAAGCGCCGCAGTGCTCATTGCCTGGGGCCGACTGCCAGCCAGTTCTATCCAGCCCAACATGGCAGCCCCCAAGGCACCTCCGGCATCGCCAGCAGCAGGTTGCACAAACACCTGCTTAAAGCCGGTTTCCCGCAAAATCCGTGCATTCGCTACGCAATTAAGCGCAACCCCACCGGCCAGACACAAGGTGTCTTCCCCAGTGGCCTGCTGGGCTTGCTGCGCCAGCCTCAGAATCATTTCCTCCGTGATCCACTGCAAGGAGGCCGCCACATCCGCAAAATGTTGATCCTGGATATCGTTTTCCAGATTCCAGGGCTTGCCGCGCATACGGCGTGGACCAAGAATTTTTTCCATTTTGCTGCTAAACGCGATGTCGGAATCGGTGTGAAAAGCGAAGTAACTCATCTCCAGCTCAAATTCACCGTTGGGCTGCAAACGCACCAGCTCAGAAAACTCAGCCTTGAAGCGGGGCTTACCAAAAGCGGCCAGCCCCATTACCTTGTACTCGCCTTCATTCACCTCAAAACCCAGCCAGGCAGTAATTGCCGCATACAACAAACCAATAGAATGCGGGTAAGCAATGCTGCGCACACACTCCAGCTGCGTGCCACGCCCGTGCCAGATTGCACTCGACACATCTTCGCCCATGCCATCAATGGTCAGTACCGCCGCCGACTCGTAAGGGCTTGCAAAAAATGCACTGGCTGCATGGCTGCGGTGGTGGTCGGTGTGCTCGATTTTTGTGCGAGGGATTTCCAGCATGGCTGCCAGCGCATCGAGTACCCAGATTTTATTGCCAATCTGAGACCGCATTGCCGAGGGAAACTGCCGCCAGGCATGGGGGAAATTGTCAAAGCACGAAAGCGCCACACGCTCAAGCCGCGTCATAGGGAATTTTCATAAAAAACAACCTTGTCGATCTGCGCCGCCTGTAAACCCGCCACATCCAGACAAGCTTGTGCAGCTTGACGCGGCAAGCCTGAATCGTTTTTTCTGCGCGAGAAACGCTCTTCCTGCATGGCAGCAACAATCTGACCATCCACAATCAGCGCCGCCGCTGAATCGTGGTAGTACGCAGAAATTCCCAACACGGCACTCATGGTTTCCCTTTGTTCAGAATGCCAGCCAGATACATAACTGGCCCCCACAAGATATAAATAAACGTCATTACCGCGAAATACAGTTTTTCAGCCAGAAAACGCCCCATCCGGCGCCACTTACGCCAGGTTTCCCAAAGCACAACAGCACGCAACTCTTTGTTGGCCTGCGCTTCACTGCCAGCCAGTTCGAGCAGTAAATCGTAGGTGTACTGTTCATGGCGCAGCTCGTCACGCACAATGGCCGCAAACATGGCACCACTTTTGTGATCACCCTGTTTTTCAAACCAGTCGCGGTAGGTTTCAAATTGCGCGCGCCCACGCTTTTCCCCTACATGCACAAAGGCCAGAAAGCGCAACTCACCAAGAGTCTGAAACAGGTTTTCCGTATCGGCCACCGGATAGCCCAACGAGGGCTGCCCCTCTTGCAAACGCAGTTCCGCCGAGCGCGCTGCAAACATACGCGCATGGCGAGCCTCGTCCAGCATGTGACGCATGTACGCCGCCGCACGCTGCGGGCTGGATGTTAAACGGGTGGCAGCACTCAGATCGAGCATACTGCCGTGTTCCGCCAGTGAAAAACCAAACAGAACGCGGGCAGGATGGCCAGGCACCCGCCAAACCAGTGGATTGATAAGTCTGGAGAAAAACGCTTTCATTGCAAATACCCCCTGTAAGCTGCACGAACACCACACCACCGCAGCAGGCCACCAGCCCGTACGCACTGGGCCGATGGCATTCGCCGATTGGAATTATTGGCTAAAAAACAGGTGGTGAAATTACTTGGCAGGCGCAGGCGGCGCAGCAGGAGAACCAGCCATGCCAGGGGACTGCATGGCACCAGGAGGCATGTTGGAGGGCATGGAAGACATCATCATGGACGACATGATTGCAGCGGACGACGCAACTGCCGAAGTAGAAAACGACGCTGAAGCAGTAGCCATTCCCTGCTCTCTGCCAAGAAAATAGGTTCCGCCCAACACAATAAGACCAACAATAGTACCCAACAAAATATTAGACATATTATTCATTCTCTTACCCCCTGTTAACCGATTAAGTATTAAACACCATTCCCAGAATTAACTTATTGATGCTGAAAAAAATGCAGAAGAACTTCCGGAATCTTTATTGTTAAAACACACAACCCTGTGATCAAAAAAAAGAATTCTGGTTGGCAGGAGCTTGTGTTTACATGCACAGACAACATGTGAAGTGAATATTGCATGAAACCAGATTATTCGCAAGCAAGGAGTTTCTTCAGGAAGATTTACACACCCTCGACATAGAACCACTGCCCGTTTTCCAGTACAAAACGGCTTGTTTCATGCAAACGACCCGCCGGAGCACTGGCCGGTTTGTAGCGCGCAACAAATTCCACCTGGCCCTCTGTGCCCGTTTGAAAAGCACGGCGCACCTCCAGGCCCAGCCAGCGTTTGGATTCAGAAAGCCCAAGGTCATCAGATGCTTGCGGCCGGGTGCCAGGGTGCCAGGTTGCCAGCAAATAGTTTTTTAAACCCAGCACATACGCGCTGTAGCGCGAACGCATCAGCGCCTCTACCCGGCTGGCTGTGGCTGTGGCTTCGTGGTAAGGCTTGCAGCAGGCAGCGTAGCCAATGCCAGTACCGCACGGGCACGGCATGGCCGCGCCATGCATTTCAGTGCGCTTCATGGATTTTAATGCGCTTTGGTTTGCACGTCACTGCTGGTTTGGGTCATGAGGGTAAACAAAGACTGCGCGGCCGCCCCTTGGGTTAATTCATCGGCGTTGCCCGGGCGAATGCCTTTCACCACCAAATGGTAGCGTAGCGCAATTCCAGAAAGC
>JAAURO010000196.1 GCA_012032215.1 Limnobacter sp. | reverse complement strand
CTGCTGCCATACCGATTGCAGCTGTTAAACGAGACACCGGCCTTGGCACCGATACCCTGCGCGTTTGGGAAAAACGCTATGGTTTCCCCCAGCCACTGCGCGACCACTGCGGCGATCGCCTTTACCCACCCGAGCAGGTAGAAAAGCTGCGGGTGGTTAAAAGGCTACTGGATGCGGGGCACAGGCCGGGGCGCATTGTGAATCTTCACCTGGAAGAACTGATACGGCTTTCCCAGAAAAACGAGCGTGAGGGCGCCTGCATTGAAACACCCCCGAATGGGCTGGGAGAGTTAAAGGCCTATATGGCGCTTATTAAATCGCACAAGGCCGAAGAGTTTCGCGAAACCATGGCGCGCTTATTGTTAACCAAGGGTTTGCAGCGATTTTTAATAGAAGTCGTGGCTCCGATGAACACGCTGGTAGGCGATGCCTGGGCACGCAGCTACTTCGAGGTTTTTGAAGAGCATCTGTACACCGAATGTATTCAGGTTATTTTGCGCAATGCCATTTCTACTTTGGCACGTTCCCAAAAAGCACCGCGCATTCTCTTGACCACGTTTCCCGGTGAATCGCATGCCTTGGGCTTGCTAATGGCTGAATGTCTGTTTGCCATGGAAGGCGCGCATTGCCTTTCTTTGGGCGTACAAACCCCTATTCCCGACATTGTGATGGCAGTTAAATCGCAGCACATACACATTGTGGCCTTGTCGTTTTCATCGGTTCAGAGTTCCATGGGGGTTCTGGATTCCATTGCTGAACTAAAAAGGCAGTTGCCCGCACTTACCCAGATATGGTGCGGAGGTGCTTCCTCGGCATTGCGCCGAAAAACCACCGATGACTTTGTGTTGCTGCAAAGCCTGAACGATATTTCAGCTTCGATTAAAAACTGGCGGCAACAGCATTCACAGGCTGGCTTGCCTGAATCAGGCGGTTGTTGACAGGCTGCAGAGGCCTGCTGTTGAGGGGGTACACCTGCCCAAACGTAGCTACTTGTGCCGTGCTGAGAGTAATGGGTTGCTGCATCACCAACCAAAGCACGTTTTCGGTGCAGGGCGGGGTGGTTAACGAGCCCGTAAACACAAAATAGGATTTGTCGTTGGGCAGCAAATCGGTCAGGCTGAACAGATTGCTGGCCAATTGGCTGGTTTGCCCCGGTAAAAAGGGTAACCGCGACCACAAATGGTTCACAATCGGGTTGGCTTCGCCCACTTCAACCAGCAATGCCACCACGGCTAGTTCACCAGCGGCGCTGCGGTGCACCATGTGTATGACCATCGGAAAGCTCTGGCCGTTAATGCGTTCTTCAGCGGGGTGGTGAAAATGAAACTGAACCAGTTCGTAACGCTGCCCCCGCACTGAAATGCTGTTGGTTGCACTTGGCTGCTGGGTGTTTTCCGGGGTGGCGTTTGCTGGGGTTGTGCTTGCTGCGCTTAATCGACTTGCAAGGTATGACCGTTGTTGGTGAGGTTGCCCGCCAGTTTGCCGTAATGCCATTCAATGGGTTCTAACGGCAGCGCAATGGCCTCCTGGGTTTGAATGTGCACGGGCGATTGCATCTGCCCTTTGTTGCACAGGGCGTTCTCCGGGCCAAGCGTGTGCCAGTGGGCTGGGCCGGTATTGCCCGAGTAGCTCCATTCGCCGTGCTGCTCCCCGGCTTCTTTGGTGTTTTTCCTGGTGCCTGGAACTGCAATGTGGGCGGGCTGGGTTGTGTGCGCTGTTGTGGAATGCGGCGCTTCGGTGTTGGGTGTTTCAGCCTGCTGCGCCTCACCCCCCATGGCTGCGGTTTGAACGGTTGGCGTTGTTGTACCGCCACCACTTACGCGAATGGTCATGTGCTCAGGAATGCCTTTTTTAAGCAGTAGCCTGAGCTTTTCCAGGGTTTGCGGGCTGTTTTCCAGGCTTTTTGTTTGCTGCTCAGCAGCATTCTTGGGTGGCGTTGCGGGTGTTTCCTTGGCAATGTGCGCAGGCTCGCTTTCTGCAGTAGAACACACGCCGGGTAGGCTAAAACTCAGCAGGGCCAAGGCGCACAGCGATTTCACATGGACATTTTTCAAGGTTGGCCCCTTGCAAGCAAACACGAAAAACCAGTGTAGTGTGCGCTGCACAAAACCAAGCGGCAAAGAAAAGGGCGGTATATAGCCCTTTTCTGGTTTTAAGCGGCTTATATAGCAGAAAAAGTATAATATGGCATAGGATTTGCTGTTCTCCTTTCTTGCCTTGGCACTGTGGGGCATGCCTCCCGGCTAGGCGTTGCCCGAAACTCTGCCTGCTGCTTTACTTGCTCGGTGGCCGTTAACTCGCCGTCGGCGCCATGGCTCGAAAGCACTAGGTTTGCGCACAATGCTGTGCAGAAAGTCATGTCATTTTATATTTTTTCGCTACAACGCCGCCTGTTGCGCACATAAATGCCCAATGAAAGCAGCGCTGCCAAGCCAAAATAGGCAGGCAGGGTTGTTGTTAACATCAGAATGTTGCTTTCGATGCGCTGTTCTTCCTGCAACCAGGGCGTTGCTTGGTTGAGGAACGACCATTTGTAGAGTGCGAAATTAGCTGCTCCAATCAGTATTGCAAACAGGGGGTACAAAAAACCGGTTTAATTTTCCAGTGTCGGGTGTTGAGCAAGTAGATTGCAATCGAGGTCATCGCGGCCAGAGTCAGATAGGCGGGTAAGGTGGTTTTGAGCATTAACAAAAAACCATTCCAGTGTTGCTCATCAGACAACCAAGGCTTGGTTTGCAGAAAGAGTGACTGGTCATATATTTTTAGGTTGAGGATTGCAATCACCACCGTCAGTAAGGTGTAAAGGATAAACTTTTTCATACGGCTTACTTTACCTCCCAAAACCAGATTTCACGCGATTTATTCAGGTCAGAAACGGTTGGTGACCACCATTCAGACAATTCCCTAAGCCACATAGTGCTACTGGTAAGACGGTCTTTATTCCACAAGTCAATGTGATCACCGCTGCGGTTCTCAAAGGTTTCATTGCCACGCTGCCAGTAATCCTGGAAAAAAAATGACGCCTGTTTTCCCTTTCAAGTCGTCCTGGAATGTTGGGGGCGAAATTTTCACCATTGGTGAAAACTCTCTTGGAGTCATGGTTTTCAGGCCGTTGGCCAGGTCTTGGGCCAGCAAGATGTGTTTCAGGCCACCATGAGACCAGCACCGGTTGCCCCGAAAGGCACCAACAGGAATGGCTGAACGATTCAGGCATTCGCTGAGCATGATTGCGCAATAGTCGCTAAAGGGCTGATTGCTATCGGGCTGCCTGTTAGTGCATGCGGCCTGCATGGTTTCTTTGCAGGGGAAATTTTTCCATAGGTGAGCGAAGGTTGCCATGCACAGTTCCTTGTATTTGGCATTGTTTTGTCAAGGCCGTCATTTTAACTGTTCTGCAACCTCTTTTTTGTTGCACGAACCCACAGAACCTGCCCACGAAAGCGCAACTTTTGTGGTTTCATATTGTGGATACACAAGCGGTGGTGGTATTTTGACCACAGGTGCTGTGCAAAACAGCAAACAGAAACACCTCCGAACCTACAAAAACAGTGCTGTGAATTAAAATCAACAGTACACATCATAAGCAAGCGGCCCTTTTCAGGACAGGAGAAAACGAGTGACCCCAATCAGAAAGAAGTTTCTGCCTTACGCCCTTGGTGCTCTTTTGTGGTCTACAACTCCTGCTTTATACGCTGCCCAACTGGGCAAAATTCAAGTGCTCTCCAAACCTGGCGAGCCTTTTCTGGCGGAAATCCAGATTGAAAACATCCAGCCCGGCGAACAGGACACCCTGAAAGCCCGTCTGGCCAGCAAAGAAGCTTTTGCGGCTGCACGTCTGTCGATGGATCCGCAGTTGTCCAAGGTCAGTGTAAGTGTTCAGCGCAAAGAGGGCAGCGGCGAAACAGTGGTGCGTTTAAGTGCGGCTACGGCACTTGAACCTGGTTTCATCGATACCTTGGTTGATTTAAGTTGGGCAGGCGGGCAAGTGGCGCGTGAATACACGCTCACATTGCCTGTGGCGGCACCCACTGGCCCCAGCATCCCGGAAATCGCCCACCGCGCGAAACCCTGTGTTGCCTAAAACACCACCTGCCTCAGCACGTTCCACACCAGAAAATCCCAAGGCAAACGCGGCTCCTGCCGAGGCTGCGCCTGCCAAACCAGTAGCACCCCAGGTTGCTTCCGCATCGGGCGATTCAGATCGTGTCCTCACCATTGCAGAAGGCGACACCCTGTCTGAAATTGCGCTGCGCATGGTGGGTCAGGGCGTCACCATGCACCAGGCCATGGCGGCCATTTATGAAGCCAACCGCAGTGCGTTTATTAACAACAGCGTGCATTTAATCAAGGAAGGCGCGATTATTCGCATACCCAATCGTGCGGCCATGCGCCAGCGCTCGAAAAATGAAGCACTGATTTTGTTGGCACAAAACGATGGGCGCAACGTGTATTCCAGTTACGCCAAACAAATTGGCTTGCTGAATTCCGTGGGCGAGCAAGTGGCTCAGCCTGCCA
>JAAURO010000195.1 GCA_012032215.1 Limnobacter sp. | reverse complement strand
CTGAAAGTTTCGCAAGGGCTTGCATTAACCCCGCAGTTGCAGCAATCGATTCGCCTGTTGCAGATTTCCACCCTGGAGCTGCAAGCCGAGCTGGAGCAAAGCCCTGCGCGAAAACCCCATGCTAGAACTTGCCGAGGAACCCGCAGAAACCACCGAAATCCAACACAACTCCGACCCACATACCGAACAGAACTCGCAAGCCCCCTCCAGCCAGGAGCCTGCGCAAAACAGCGAAGAAAGCCAGGAAACGCAACAGGAAAAAGCCCACGAAGAATTCGCGTTGCGCGACTCCATAGACACCGCCGGACAAAACTGGGAAGGCGACTGGCGCGACAACTCGGGCAACGGCCCCGATGGCGAAGAAGAAAAACCAGGCCTGCAACTGGCCGCCCCGGAAAGCAGCCTGCACCAGCACCTCATCGAACAGCTGCAACTTACCCAGGCTTCCGAACGCGACCGCAACCTGGTGCTTTGGCTCATCGACTATGTCAACGAAAACGGCTACCTGACCATTGAACTGGAGGAAATCTGGGAAACCCTGTCGGAAACCCCCGAACTGGAGTTCGAAGAATTGGTCTCTGCCCTTAAACTGCTGCAAAGTTTCGACCCCCCTGGCGTAGGCGCACGCAATGCCTCCGAATGCCTGCAGTTGCAACTGCGCGATTTACAGGCCACGCAGCAAGCCAAGCAGCAAGCCTGCCCCACCAGCAGCCCAGAAAACACCGCGCTGTATGGCCACTGCCAGCAAGTGCTGGCCAGGCACCTTCATGATCTGGCCCAGAAAGACTTCAATAAAATCAAAAAAAGCTTGGGAATCAACGACGAACAACTCAAGGCATGCCACACCCTGATTCGATCGCTGGAACCCTTTCCGGGCGGGCGCTTTCGCCAATCCGAAGAAACACCCCTCATTCCAGATGTGGTGGTCACCCGGAAAGCCGGGCACTGGCACGTGGCACTGAATCCGGAAGTCATGCCCAAACTGCGCATCAACGATGTGTATGCGTCCATATTGCGCGCCCACCGGGGCCAAAGCAGCCAGTTAAGTGCCCAACTGCAGGAAGCCCGCTGGTTGCTCAAAAACATTCAGCAGCGTTTTGAAACCATTTTGCGGGTGTCACAAGCCATTGTGCAGCGCCAGATTGCCTACTTCAATTCAGGCGAAACTGCCATGCAACCCCTGGTTCTGCGCGAAATTGCCGACGAACTGGGGCTGCATGAATCCACAGTATCGCGGGTAACTACCCAAAAATACATGTTGACACCCTATGGGATGGTCGAGCTAAAGTACTTCTTCGGCAGTCATGTGTCGACCGACTCCGGCGGGCAGGCTTCCAGCACAGCCATTCGTGCACGAATCAAGCAGCTCATCGCCGCCGAAGACACAGCCACGCCGATATCCGACAGTCAGATTGTTGATTTGTTGGGAAAGCAAGGCATGGTGGTTGCAAGACGTACCGTTGCCAAGTATCGGGAATCACTGAGAATTCCCCCGGTCAATCTGCGAAAATCCCTCTAGCACGCCATTGCGGCAGCAGGAAGGGCCCGCAGCCACACAGGAGATTTACCTTATGAACCTGACCATCACAGGCCACCACCTTGAAGTAACCCCAGCCATTCGTGCCTATATTGAGTCCAAGCTGGAACGCGTCCGGCGGCACTTCGACCACGTAATTGATGCAACCGTTACACTTTCGGTGGTAAAACTGGTTCAACAGGCAGAAGTTACCCTGCACGTGCGTGGCAAAGACCTGCACGCAGAAGCACACCACGAAGACATGTACGCCGCCATCGACCTGCTTGCCGACAAACTCGACAGGCAAGTGTTGCGCCACAAAGACAAAATCACCAACCATTCGCACGTGGCCATGAAGCACCAAGCCACAGAAACCGAATAACCCATTGATTCTTCTAGAAAACAAAAAGGCGGGACGGAATTCCGCCTTTTCTGCTTTTACTCGCGTATAATCTGCCCCACGTTTGACTTCCGGCCCTTCAGGACTGCTCTGCTGTGAATCTGATCGCCAAACTTCTGCCTCCCACCAATGTTTTGCTGGATGCGCAGGTCACCAGTAAAAAACGGGTCTTTGAACAGGCTGGCCTGATTTTCGAAAACAACCAGGGCATTGCGCGCTCCAAGGTATTCGACAGCCTGTTTACCCGGGAGCGCCTGGGCTCCACAGGCCTGGGCCAACAGGTGGCCGTCCCGCACGGGCGCATCAAGGGTCTGCGCGACCCCATTGCGGCCCTGGTGCGGGTGCACGACCCCATTCCCTTCGATGCCCCCGATGCCCAGCCGGTCAAACTGCTGATGTTTCTCCTGGTGCCCGAAAGCGCCAACCAGCATCACCTCGATATTTTGTCTGAACTGGCCCAAATGCTCTCAGACACCGAATTTCGTGAAAAACTCTTTACCGAGAGCGACAGCAGCCTCGTGCATCAGTTAATCTCTTCCTGGGAGCCTTATCAGCCCCACGTTGAATAACACTGTCAAAAGGGGGCACCGGCTTGAAACAGCTTAAAGAACTGATTGAAGCCAACCACGACAAACTCAAGCTGGACTGGTTGGCTGGCCGGGCGGGCGGCGACCGGGCGCTTGATTTACAGTGCTTCGCCTCCTCCGACATCGTAGGCCACCTGAACCTCATTCACCCTGGGCGCATTCAGGTGTTTGGCCGCCAGGAAATTGAATACTTCTCTCGCATCGACGACGAACGCAAGCGGCATCAAATCAAAAAACTGATTGCCGGCCGACCCCCCCGGCCATTATTGTGGCCGAAGCGTTTGCCTCACACACCCTGTTAACCGATGCCTGCAACAAGGCCAACATCCCCCTGTTGTCTACCCCGTTGTCTGCCGCGCAAATCATCGACTTCCTGCGTGTATACATCAACAAATGGCTGGCTCCTTCCAGCATGATGCATGGGGTTTTCATGGACGTGCTGGGCATGGGGGTGCTGGTATCGGGCGAATCGGGCCTGGGCAAAAGCGAACTGGGGCTGGAACTTATTTCCCGCGGGCACGGTTTGGTGGCCGATGACGTGGTGGAATTTTCCCGCGTGGCTCCCAACTACATTGAAGGCCGCTGCCCCGAGCTCATCCGCAACCTGATGGAAGTGCGGGGCGTAGGACTGTTGGACATCAAAGCCATTTTTGGCGAAACCGCTGTGCGCCGCAAAATGCGCCTTAAACTGATTGTCCATTTGGTACGCAAATCTTCTCTGGAAATGCAGCAAGAGCGCCTGAGCGCCGAACCCCAATACCACGACGTGCTGGGCCTGCCCATCCGCAAAATATTCCTGCCCGTAGCTGCGGGCCGCAACCTGGCAGTGTTACTGGAAGCCGCCGTGCGCAACACCATTTTGCAGTTGCGCGGCATTCACACCCTGGACGACTTCATGATTCGCCAGCAAAAAGCCATGCTTGCTGAATTCAGCACCGACCCCGCACAACCGTTAATACAAACCCCCAGCAACAACCCAAAGGACACACAGGGTGGATAAACCCGCCGCACCGCAGGCAAGCGCCCAGGCCTTGGTACAGCCAGTAAAGGTCGCCCTCATGACAGGGCTTTCAGGCTCGGGAAAATCGGTAGCCATCCGGGCGCTTGAAGACTCCGATTTTTTTGCGTTGACAACCTGCCGCCCGCCTTTATTCCCGATGTGGTAAACCGCCTGTCCGAAAGCGGCGAGCAACGCATTGCCATTGCGGTAGATGCCCGCACAGGCAAAGACATTGTTACCGTGCCGCAGATTATTCACACCTTGCGCAGCCAGGGCATGGATGTGCGCGTGGTGTTTCTGGAAGCCGAAACCGACACCCTGGTTACCCGGTATTCCGAATCGCGACGCAGGCACCCCTTGAGCACCCGCCTGGGCGCCCAGGCCACTGTGGCTGAATGCGTGGAAGCCGAGCGCGAAATGGTGCAAAGCATACGCCCGCTTGCCGACGTTATAGATACCACCGAACTGCTGGCCAACACCCTGCGCCGCTGGGTGCTGCAATCGGTGGAAGAAACGCTGGGTGGCCTGACCGTGGTATTTGAAACCTTCGGCTTTAAAAAAGGCCTGCCCAAAGACGCCGATTTGGTGTTTGACGTGCGCTGTTTGAGCAACCCGCACTACGACCGAACCCTGCGCCCCATGACCGGCAAAGACGAAGCCGTGCAAAACTTTTTGCTGGAAGACGAACGCACCACCGACCTGATGCACGACATCGAGCAATACCTGCGCCGCTGGCTGCCCTCTTATCGCGACGAACAGCGCAGCTACGTAACAGTAGCCATAGGCTGCACGGGAGGGCAACACCGGTCGGTGTTTGTGGCAGAAACCCTGGCACAACGCTTTAAAGCCATGCCTCTAGCGCAAATCGAAAGCATTCTGCTGCGCCACCGCACCATCGATTAACTTACCCACCACCCGGGGCGTAGGCACCTGGCTTGGGCAAACCCATTGCCAGCCTGTTTGCTCTGGCAGGCACCCGGCTTTCCTATTCGCCACACGCAATGCCGCAAGCA
>JAAURO010000194.1 GCA_012032215.1 Limnobacter sp. | reverse complement strand
CCTTGACCGATCAGGGCGAAATTCTTCTGGACTCTGCGCACCGGGTGCTAGATGCCTCGCAGGATTTAATGGATGCCCTGAATGCAAAGCAGACCGCCCTGAAAGGCGCGTTGCGGGTGTGTTCCAGCACCGGGTTTGGCAGGCTGCGTGTTGCCCCGCTGCTGGCAAGGTTTGCCGCAGAGCATCCGCAGCTAACCTTTGAGCTGGAGCTGTTAGACCGCCCCGTAGACATGCTGGCCGAGGGGTATCACCTGGATATACGCCTGGGCACCGATCGGGAAGCCGGTGTGGTGTACAAGCCACTGGTCAGCAATGTGCGGGTGCTGTGTGCTGCGCCCAAATATCTCCGTGCCAACCCTGAGCCCAAAGCCCTTGCCGATTTGCAAAAACACCGCTGTCTGCTGATTCGCGAGCGCGATCAAAATCCCAAAGTGTGGGTGCTGGAAGGCCCTTCTGGGACCGAGTCGGTGAGTGTGAACGCCTGCATGGCTTCCAACACCGGCGAGGTGGTAAAGCAATGGATGCTTGATGGCTTGGGTATTGGTTTGCGCAGCGAATGGGATGTGGCGGATTTACTGAAAAGTGGTCGGCTGATTCGGGTGTTGCCAGGGTATGTGCAGCCTGCCCATGTGGTGGCGGCTTATCCTGAAAGGCTGGCTGGTTCGACCAAGGTAATTGCCTTGGTTGACTATATTACTTCCGTTCTGCAGGAACCTTCAAATAATCCATGACCACAGAGCAACCCTAGCCACTTCTTTATGGGTTGTTCTTATGTCTTATTTTCAACAAGTTAGCAAATCTTCTTTTAACCAGAATGTTACCACAGCAGACGACGCTTTAACAAGAGCCACTCGGCGACGAGCGTTGCCTTTGCGTATTTTGATTGCAGAACATTTGGGCCAATGGGCCAACGGGCCGCTGGAGCAATTCCAGAAAAAATACGGAGACGCTGTCCAGATAACACATCTGTTTCTTTGGATGCCAGCCCGGAAGCCTTGGTGCGCAGCGTGCGTACGCATTTGGCCAGCTTTGGTGCAGATTTACTGGTCGTGCGCGGCGAGTGTGAGGTGGGCCAAAGGTTGCTGAGCAGCCTACCTTCGGGAAATTTGCCGTTGCATGTGGTTCGGGCTGGATCTGGCATGAACAATATCAACAAAGACTATTTAAATTCCTTGGGTGTGGTGTATTCCAACACGCCGGATGTGAATACCGCGTCTACGGCCGATCTCACCCTGAGTCACCTGCTGGACGCCTGCCGATCGCTGTCACGCGCGGATCAGCAGGTTAAACAGGGCTCGCTTGATCGCGATGGCTTGTTTGGCGTGACACTCAGCGGTAAAAAGCTGGGCATTGTCGGGTTTGGTCAAATAGGGCAGGCGGTTGCAGCAAGGGCCAAGGGTTTTGGTATGCAGGTGTGCGCACTCAGGCCGCGCAGCTGGCCTGCGGACAAACCTGCACCTGAGGGTGTGGAGTTTGCAGACAGCGTAGACGAGGTGTGCGAACAGGCTGATTTTTTAACCCTGCACGTGCCTTTAACTCCAGAAACGCGGGGCATGATTGGCATGGCTCAGTTGCAAAAGCTGGGCGACCCCAACCGCACCTGGTCCAATAGCCGTCCCCGCAAGCCTGTGGTGGTGAATATGGCCAGAGGTGCAGTGCTGGATTACACAGCGGTGGCCTGGGCGCTCCAGAATGGCGCGTTGCATGTGGTGGCGACCGATGTGCCCGATGAAGGCAGCGACAAGCTGTTGCAGTCCATGAACAACCTGGAAGCATTGGGCAAGCTGCGCTTTACCCCGCACATTGGTGGTCAGGCCGAAGAGGCCAGCGAAGCCATGGGTGTTGCAGTGGTAAAGGCTGCAGAAAGGCTGCTCAAGCAGTTTGTGGACGTAAGCCCAAAGAACAGGATGTTGCCCAGCCTGGCTGGAAACGCAGCACTACGGAGACCATGGGTGGTTTTTCAACAACATTGCCCGGTAGTACTACATTGCCGACATGATAGCGCAGGGGAGCCAGAGAAGCCTGCATGCGGTTTTTCTGCATGCAGGCGGTATGGCTTGAATTGTGGTGGAACCAATTACACGAAATTAACCACAAAGGATTTTCTTGGTAGTTAAAAGCAGGTGGTAATGGGGTTGCAGCACGTAGGGGTTCAACCACAAACGGTGGACCAACTCTCAGACGATTCGCCAAATGATTCGCTCAATGAGTCCCCGAAGCATTCCAGAAACAGTTCGAAACTTGTTAAAAACGCAAATTCGTAGCCATTGCTTGCTGATTTGCCAACGGCTGCCAGATGGCGTCTTATTTTGGTGGACAATGCCGGATTGTTTTTTACAGGTGCATGCAAGTGGGCAGTTTGAGTGGTGTTGGTTTGGTTTCCCCTGAACAGGATTTTAAACACCTGGTGGCAGAGTACAAAGAGCATGTAAACGCAGTTTTGCAGGTAGCGCGGGAGTTGAGCGCGCAGATGACGGGCCATATTTTTTGCACTGAAGCCGCTGGGCCGGTCGATCCCAAGGTCCGTGAAGCATTGGGCAAAGTGTTAAGCCTAGTAGTAAGCGCAGCAGGCACTTTTAATGCGCATGTGCGGCAAAAAGCAGAGTGGTCGGTTATTCAAGCGGCTTTTGAACGGTGCAGAGCACCTGTGATTTGCTGCCTGCCGGGTTGTCTTCTTCATCCCCTGTGCTTCAAGAATCCGTGCCGCTGCTGCGCGTTTTGTCCCGCAACAGCACCCATTCTTCGGCTGAGGTGGGGTGAACAGCCACAGTTTGATCGAAGTGTTTTTTGGTGAGTTTTGCCTGGTAGGCCACACTGATTAACTGAATCATTTCCGCCGCATCTTCGCCCAGCATGTGCGCCCCCAAAATGCGGTCGGTTTTTGCGCACGCCAACAGTTTCATGTAGGTTTTTACACCGCCGCCAGCAAAGCCAAGCCGCATGGGCATGAATTCGGTTTCGTACACATGCACTGGCCCTTGCGCGGCTGCCTGTGTTTCAGTCAGGCCTACCGTGCCTATGGGGGGGCTGGTAAAGGTGGCGGTGGCAACCTGGTTGTGCGCAACCGTTACATTTCCGCCATTGAATTCGTTTTCTGCCAATGCACGGCCTTCGGCAATGGCAACCGGGGTCAGGTTAAGCCGGTCGGTCACATCGCCAATGGCAAACACGCCAGGCAGGCTGGTTTGGCTGTAGGGGTTTACAGCAATAATGCCGTGCGCATCGGTGTTTACATCGAGCGTTTCGAGCCCTAAGCCTTGGGTGTTGGGCAGTCGGCCAGTGGCATTCAGCACAAAGTCGAAGGTGTGCTTGCCTTGTTCGGTGTCCAGTTCAAAGCGCTGGCCTTGTCTGCTCAAGCCGTGAATCAGGCTGTTGGGATGCAGGTGAATGTGCTGTTGGCGAAGCGCGGCTTCCAGCCGGGTGCGAATGTCGTGGTCGAAGCCGCGCAGCGGCAAATCGCCCCGGTAAAACACGCTGACTTCTGCACCCAGCCCCTTGAGTATGCAGGCAAATTCCAGGGCAATATAACCTGCGCCCACAATGCCAATGTGCTGGGGCAGGTGGTCTAGATTCAGCACATCATCGGAGGTGCCTGCAAGCTCCAGGCCGGGAATGCCGTGCATGTGTGGCCTGCTGCCTGTGGCAATCACAATGCGTTTGCCGTTCAGCACCTGGCCATTTACCTGCACCTGCGTGGCAGACAGTATTTTGCCCTTGCCGTGAAACACCTCTACGCCGCTGTTGGTTAGCAGTTTGCTGTAAATGCCTTCCAGCCGGTTGATTTCGGCGCGCTTGGCATCTTGCCACACGGCCATGTCGAAGTGGGCGGGGCCTGTTTGCCAGCCCGGCGGTAGTTGGTGGTGCAGCAGTTGGCCGGTTTGGGCTGCGTACATCATGAGTTTTTTGGGCACGCACCCCCGAATAACACAGGTGCCACCCAGTCTGTCGTTTTCCAGCAAGGCTACTTTGGCCCCCAGCGCGGCTGCGCGCCGCGCACAGGCTACTCCGCCAGAACCGCCGCCTATGGCAATCAAATCGTAAGTGAGTGTGTCCATGGTGGTTGATCTCCTTATAGGTCTGCTTGTATTCTAGCTTAGGCGGGTGCTGTGGGTGGCATGCTGTTTTTTATGTCAAGCACGGCTTGGTACACTTGTTTTTTGGGCAGGCCGCTTAAGGTTACCAGCAGGTCTGTGGCTGTTCTGGCGGGCAGGTGTTGCAGCAATTCCTGTGCGGCCTGTTCCAGGGTGGTGTGTATTTCGTGGGCGCTGGGCGTGCCTGGCGCGGTTGCCCCTGCCCACAGCAGCACCCATTCGCCTTTTTCGGCATAGGGGTCGGTGCGGATGTGCTGGACCACTTCGGTAAACTTGCCCCGGTAAAAGGTTTCAAACTGCTTGGTAAGTTCCCGCCCAAAGCACACGGGGCGGTTGCCCAGGCCCGCGGTTTCCAGGTCTTCAAGCAAGGCCAGAATGCGGTGGGGGGCTTCAAAAAGCACCTGTGGCTCGGGCAGTTGCAGCCAGAGTGCAAGTTGTTCTTGCCGGGCTTTGCCTTT
>JAAURO010000193.1 GCA_012032215.1 Limnobacter sp. | reverse complement strand
GCGCTCGGAGCGCTACTCGGACCACGACATGCCGGTGGCTTACTTCGCGCTGGAGCCGCTGACCGTGCCGATCAACATTCGGCGCACGCGTTTCCCAATGTGATCCGCCTGAGCATCACCGCGGAGCTGCTGCCGGAGAAGACTCGCGACGTGACGCGAGCCGTGCAACTTTCCGGCCAGGTTCCTCCCGCGACGCGAGAGCAGATTGCGCTGGCCATCAACGAGTTGCTCAAGGAGGGGAAAAAGTTCTATCGGGCACAGCAACTTGTCGCCGCCGACCTGCCGGCCGAAGGCCAGGAGCTGCTGGGCCGCACCGTGCCCGAAGACATGCGGGTGCGTTTTGCTGCTGGCCTGGACAACCCTGCACCGCCTCAAAAAGGGCTGGCTCAGGTAACCGCTCCGGATGGTTCGCGCTGGGCCCTGTTTATTTTGAGGCCATTGCGCCCCGTAGACTCCCCCGACAATGTAGATGCTCCGGGCACAGACCGTCAAAACCGCAACCACCCCGACGATGTTCGTCTCGCCATTGGCTCACCCCCCATTACCGGGTTTATTGTGGCCACCCTGGCCAGTGTCTTTTTTGCCGCCATTCTGGCCCACACCTACAGCAAGCCTTTTTAACGCCTTAAAAGCTGGCTTTTTCGGCAGGCAGCGGCAGGCAAGCTGGGCACGCGCATTGCCAAAGCCCATCCCCGGGTACGACGAGGTGGGCGAATTGTTGCAGGGTTTTGACTTCATGGCCGAACAGTTGCAGGCGCAAATTGCGCGGCAGAAATCCTTGCTGCACGATGTGTCCCACGAGCTGCGTTCGCCTTTGGCGCGCTTGAGCATGGCCGTAGGGCTGGCCCGCCAGAACCCGGCGCACATTGCCCCCAGCCTGGACCGCATTGAAATCGAAGCCGAGCGCCTGGACGAGCTTATCGGGCAGATTTTGCACCTTTCCCGCCTCGACTTCACCGCCAACCAGCCCACCTGGGCCACACAGAATGTGGTTGAACTGCTGGCCTCGGTCATCGAAGATGCCACCTTCGAGGCCCAGCAACTGGGGCGCAGCCTGCGTTGGACGCCCCATCTCCAGGAGTGGTTGAGCCGGTGCAACGCCGATGCCCTGCACAGTGCTTTTGAAAACATTGTGCGCAACGCCATTCGGCATACTCCCGAAGGCGCCGCCGTGAGCATTTCGTGCCACACGGGGGCTGGCCATGCGCTGATTATCCGGGTAGAAGACGAAGGCCCCGGGCTGGACGAAGCCTTCCTGGGCAAGTTGTTCGACCCTTTTTCAAAAAGGAGACCATGCCGGGCATGGCCTGGGCCTGGCAATTGCCAAAAAAGCCATCGATTTGCACCAAGGCAAGATTACAGCCAGCAATGCCAGCCCACACGGCTTGATAGTTCGTATTGAGTTGCCCGGAATATCCCGCCAGAAGGCCGATTAAATAGCTGTCACCCGGAATTTGTTACCAAGTTACTCACCTCTTGCTCATTAATAATAATTTTTTTTGGGTGCGCCGATCCATTCATTTTTACGATAGGGGGAACTTTTTCTTCTATATGGTTCACTTAATCATGAAGTTTTCTACCCTGAAAATTCGAGAAACGAAACTATACAGCCGTTCCAGGAGACAGTAGTCATGCAGGCAGAATCCAGTTTTTTACAGCTATTGCCACCCTTAGTGGTTGGAGGGCTGCTCATTTTGGCGTGCTATCACTTTTACACCAGCTACTATCTGGTTTCCAAACAGCTTTCCCTGGTTATTCAAAGAATTGCCTCTACTGTACGTTCCATGACCGAGGGCGATCCGCTCGCACGCAAAGAGGGGGTCGGAAAAGTGTTTAAAAATACCCCTCTTGAGAAAAACTGGTCAGACTTTGCCAAAACCTTGCATCCGCAGAAAGAAATGTCCAATGGCGCCGAAAAACTGGTGAAATACCGGATGACTGTACCTGCCACCCATTTCTTCTCAGTTAGCAATGTGGTCGACAGGCATCTGAAAGTCGAGTATTTCAAGCACTTGCCCGGTATTTTGACCGGCCTGGGCATTATCGGCACGTTTTCGGGCCTGCTGTTTGGTCTTGCCCACTTCGACGCCTCTACTCCACAGGCCATGAACGAAAGTGTTTCATTGCTGCTTGGGGGGGTGCGCGATGCCTTCTATGCTTCGGCAAGCGCCATTACGGTTGCCATGATTATCACCCACCTGGAAAAACTGCTTTACCAGCGTTGTGTGGTTAGCCTGGAAGATGTGATTGATGCCGTAGACAACCTTTTTGAGGTGGGTGTGGGCGAGGAATACCTTTCCCGCCTTGTTAAAAGCTCCAATGCCTCGAATGAGCAGGCCAAGCATTTGCGTGAAGAGCTTATTCAGGCCATGGCACCAGTATTCAAGCAAATGGAAAAAGTGCAGGATCAGCAGGCAGAAGTTTTTGCAAGCAGCCTGCAAAAGGTGCTTTCCGAGTCTAACCGTTATCTTGCCAGCCAGATAGACTCAGCACTGGCGCGGCAAACCAAGGTGCCTCTTGAAAATCTGGCCAAAAAAATGGAAGACCGGATGACCCAGTCAACGGCCAACCCGCAAGAGCTTGTTCAGCGGGTAATTCGTGCGCGAGCTCCCCAAGACTCTGCCTCCTGAGGGGTTCAATAAATGACTTTCTTTGTCTACAGCAAAACCGGTTCTGACGATGGTGAGCGGCCTTTCTGGATATCGTATGCCGACTTGATGAGCGCACTGATGGTGCTGTTTCTGGTCATCATGGTGGCTGCGCTCAGTTCTATCAACAATGCTACTCCGGAAGTTCGTCCCGCAGAGCCAAAGCCGCCAGCGCCTCCCGTTGTCGAGGCGGTAGAAAAGCCCTTGCAAAGCAATTTACCGAATACGCCCACGCCCACTGCCCAGCGTTCCGAAGAAATTGCCAGCATGTGCGATCAGCTAGCCCGTCAGGTGGAAGCCAAAGTCAGGCTGGCTTTTGTAGACTGTAAATTGAATCGCATAAGCTTCGGTGAGGCAGGTCGCTATCCTTCCGATGTGTATCGCCTGGGGTCGGATGGTGTTTCTGCACTCAACGAAATTGTGCCTGTCATCATGAGAACCGCCAATACGGAGTTGGGCAAAAAATGGCTTAAACGCGTGCTGGTTGAAGGGTATACCGATACAGATGGTTCTTATTTGTACAACCTGAACCTAAGCCTGAAACGTTCGGAATGGGTGCTTTGTCAACTGATAGGCGACAAGCCAGACAGTCCGATTCGCCTGACCCGTAACGAAAGACGTTCCATCAAAAAACTGTTTATGGCTGGCGGAGTTTCTTTTAATCACATTCGTGAAACCAAAGATGCCAGTCGCCGCGTTGAACTGAAACTTGAGTTCTATGGTCTGGATGAAAGGCCCGATAACCCGGCAGACTACGAGGCGAAGTTCGACCCTTCTATCAACGAAAAATGCTACCTCTAAGGGAGTCAACATGGACGGAGTTCACAACCCGGCGGCAAGTATGGTGTTGCAGAGCGTAAAGCCAGCGCACCGCATCCAACCCCACAATCCGCAAGAAAACGTGGCCATGTTCAATCAGTTGCTGTATGGCATGAAAATAGGCATGGAGGCCGGGAAAACAAGCATGGAAGCTCGCCCTGCTGAACACACGGAAGGCGGAAATCCCGGGCTTTTTGAAGCAACGGTTCTGGATGCCCAGCGTGTGGGAGAGTCCGATGCACTGCTCACCAAAGCGGTGAAAACAGGTTTGTACAAACTGCGCGACCCTGATTTAAAAAACAACGTGCAGTCTATTACCGAAACCCAGCTGGCTGTTTCGCTGCGATATACCGGCTTGAGCTATCTGGCGGGCACGTCAGACAGTGTCAATACCGAAGTCACTGCGCTCACCAAGGGAAGGTAAGAATGAACGCTCTTCGTGGTTTTGTGTTTGTTGTGTTGCTCAGCTTGTTGTCAGCCTGTTCAGGAGACCTTGTTTTATTTAACAACCTCTCGGAAGAAGACGGCAACGAAATTTATTCAACGTTGCTGGCCAATGGTATTCCCGCCCAAAAACACATTGTCAAAGAAGGCATTAACATTTCCGTGCCTGAGGTTGTCTCGAATGCCGCCCTGGAGGTGCTGAAATCCAAAGGGCTGCCGCGTGAGCGTACTACCTCTATCGGAGAGGTTTTCAAAAAAGACAGCATGATAAGCACCCCCCTTGAAGAAAGGGCAAGGTATTTGTATGCGCTTTCCCAGGAACTTGAGTCCACCTTGATGCGAATAGACGGCGTGCTGTCTGCCCGTGTACACGTTGTTCTGCCTGAGCAGCAGGCACCTGGCGAGCCGGTGCAGCCTTCTTCTGCTGCGGTTTTTGTGAAATTCAAAAACGGATCTTCCTTTCCCGCATATGCGCCTAAAATCAAAGAGTTGGTTTTCCGCAGTATTCCTGGCCTTACCGGAGACCCGGAAACCGCTGTAAGCATTGCCGCCATTCCTTCGGAACAGGAAGAGGTGGGCATCAAACTGATTTGGTATGGCCCTATGGCAATCATGGCGGAATCGCGCCCGGTCTTCTTGG
>JAAURO010000192.1 GCA_012032215.1 Limnobacter sp. | reverse complement strand
AAGACAGCAGCAAAAACGCTGTGTTTATGGCCACCAGCTTCAGGTCGAACAACTCGGCACCTGTAGGGCCGCCCGCGTAATTGCGCCCCAGCACCGCATAGGTGGCAAACAGGCAGGCAAAAATCAGGCAGTCGCTCATTAAATAAAGCCAGAACCCCAGCAGCGAGCCATTTTGCGGGTGGTGCTCTTTCACATGAAATTCGCGGGCAGCGGGCTGCCCTTCAGCGTGCAAGGCCAGGTCAGACATGCCGAGTCTCCGGTGCGTGAGGTTTAAACGATTGCTTGAGTTTTTCTGTGAACCCGGATTCGGTTTTTTCCACCGTTGCAGCCTTTATGTAGTAATCGCGTTTGTAATTGAAAGTGTGCACCACCACCGCCACCAGCAAGGCGGCAAAGCCAATGCCCGCAATCAGCCACATGTGCCAGATAAGCGCAAAACCCACCATTGCACTAATGGCCGACAGCACAAAGCCTGCTGCCGTGTTTTTGGGCATGTGTACATCCACAAACCCAGAGGTGGGCCGTTGGTAGCCGTGTGCCTTCATGTCGGCCCAGGCATCGTTGTCGTACACCACAGGAGTGAATGCAAAGTTGTAATCGGGTGGCGGGCTGGATGTAGACCATTCCAGTGTGCGGCCATCCCATGGGTCGCCTGTTACATCTTTCAGTTGTTCCCGCTTTTTAAAGCTGACATAAAACTGAATCAGCTGCGCAGCAATGCCAATGGCAATAAGGCCAGCACCCAAAGCCGCCACCTGAAACCAGATTTGCAAGGAAGGGTCATCGAACTGGCTCATGCGGCGTGTAACGCCCATCAGCCCCAGCACGTACAGCGGCATAAAGGCCAGGTAAAAGCCAATTACCCAAAACCAGAAACTAACCTTGCCCCAGAACGCATCCAGCTTGTAGCCAAACGCCTTGGGAAACCAGAAATTAACCGCCGCAAACAAACCAAACAGCACGCCACCAATAATGACGTTGTGAAAGTGCGCAATCAGGAACAGGCTGTTGTGCAACACAAAATCGGCTGGTGGAACGGCCAGCAACACGCCAGTCATGCCACCAATTACGAAGGTGACCATAAAAGCGATAGTCCACATCATCGGCAGTTCAAAGCGAATGCGGCCTTTGTACATGGTAAACAACCAGTTGAAAATTTTGGCCCCGGTGGGTATAGAGATAATCATGGTGGTAATGCCAAAAAAGCTGTTTACGCTGGCACCGCTGCCCATGGTGAAAAATGGTGCAACCACACCAGGTACGACAAAATGGTAATCACCACCGTGGCATACACCATAGAGCTGTAGCCAAACAAGCGCTTGCGGCTGAAGGTAGACACCACTTCGGAGAACACGCCAAAAATGGGAAGAATCAGAATGTACACCTCAGGGTGGCCCCAAATCCAGATAAGGTTCACGTACATCATGGAATTGCCACCCATGTCGTTCGTGAAGAAATGGGTGCCTAAATAACGGTCCAGGGTCAACATGGCCAACACGGCTGTAAGCACCGGAAAGGCAGCCACAATCAGCACGTTGGTGCACAGGGCTGTCCAAGTGAATACCGGCATTTTCATGAGGTTCATGCCGGGTGCGCGCATTTTAACAATGGTCACAATCAGGTTAACGCCCGAAAGCAGTGTGCCCACCCCGGCTATTTGCAACGCCCAAATGTAGTAATCCACACCCACATACGGACTTGCCAAAATGCCCGACAACGGCGGGTAGGCCAACCACCCCGTAGCGGCAAATTCGCCCACAAACAGCGACACCATAAGCAGCACCGCGCCCATGGTGGTCATCCAGAAGCTGAAATTGTTCAGGAAGGGAAAGGCCACATCGCGCGCGCCGATTTGCAGCGGCACAATGTAGTTCATTAAGCCTGTGACCACCGGCATGGCCACGAAAAAAATCATGATAACGCCGTGCGCGGTAAAAATCTGATCGTAGTGGTGTGGCGGCAAAAAGCCCTCAGCGCCGCCAAATGCAAAGGCCTGCTGCGCGCGCATCAGCAATGCATCGGCAAAACCACGCAACAGCATGACAAAACCCAGCACCATGTACATGATGCCGATTTTTTTGTGGTCGATACTGGTAAACCAGTCGTTCCACAGCGTACCCCAGAGTTTGTAGCGGGTGATTAAACCCAAAACAGCCATGCCTCCCAAAGCCACCACCACAAAGGTAACCCACACAATGGGATCTTGCGGAATGGCCATGACATCCAGGCGCCCAAACAAAAAATGCGTTTCAATTTTACTGGTGTCTATCATGATGCTTTACAACTCGTTAACAGGGTCAGGCTGCCGTGCCACCAATTGGCTGGCAGGCACAGCACGGCAAATGTTTGCCCAAGAAGCACGGCAATGCTGTCTTCGGTACTGCCCATGCGTTGGGCATCTGCCAGCATTTGAGCGTCCATGCACACACTGCCCTCGTGCACACAGCGGTTAACAATGGCGTGCCACATGCCCTCTTGCACCTGGGCGTACCGCTCTACGGGGTGCTTGATGGTGGGCTGCTCCAGTTGCAGGTAGTGGGCCGTGTCCAACGATTGGCCAGAAGCTTTAACCTGCGCCACCCACTGCTGGAAATCTTCTGCGCTTACCCCACGGTAAGCAAACCGCATGTGCGAAAACCCCGCGCCGCTGTAGTTGGCAGAAAACCCGGTGTACTCGCCCGGTTCGTTAATGACCGCATGCAGGGTGGTTTCCATGCCCGGCATGGCGTAAATTTGCCCGGCCAGTGCAGGAATAAAAAACGAATTCATGACCGTGGCAGAGGTAATTTTAAAGCGAATAGGCTTGTTAGCCGGGGTTACCAGCTCGTTCACCGTGGCAATACCATATTCAGGGTAAATAAACAGCCACTTCCAGTCCAAGGCAGACACCTGCACTTCCAGGTAGTCGGCCTCTTTGTGCAAAGCCACGCCCTCGGTCAGCCGACTGAGTGGGCGATAGGGGTCAAGCTTGTGGGTGCTTACCCACGTAACCAGCCCCAACACAATAATAATCAGCAAAGGGGCACCCCAAATAACCAGTTCCAGCTTGGCGGAGTGGTCCCAATCGGGTTCGTAGGTGGCACTGGTATTGCTTTGGCGGTACTTCCAGGCAAAAAAGAAAGTCAGCAGAATAACCGGAACAATAATAATTAACATCAGCCAGGTAGAAACCAGAATCAGGTCGGCCTGCTGCCGGGCTACGTCGCCAGAGGGGTTCATAACCACCGTGTTGCAGCCGCTTAACAGGCCGAGCATGCAAGCAGGCAACAGGCGTTTGACGCATTGAAAAAACCGCAGACCGGCAAAGCCTGACAAAGCGCCTGCCCTAGTAAGAAAAGGAGTGGACATAAGAGAGTAAAGCAAAGTGTTGCAACAAAACCTTTAAATCAGGCAACACAGTAGAACAAAAAACAAGGCCCGGCAATTGGACAAATTGTCCTATGGCAGTGACACGCCAAAGCCGGGCTCCGCAAAGTGATTTTAAACCGGCAGATTTGTTCTAGGCAGCGTGTTTCCCTGATCTACGGTCTGTTGGGGGGGTTTTGCCTCAAAAAAGTCCATGCTGTGCTTTACCACAAGCCAAAGAGCCTCTGAGCCCAGTGTTCCTGCCGCAAACCAGGCAACGTTTTCGCGGTTAACACCTTCGTTGAACATGTTTCCTACTGCGACAGGAACCAAAATGGCAGCCGTTAATGCCGCTGCAATCGTGGCACAGGCATTTGAAGTCAAGTGTGTCCTTTGTTGGGAGCTGTCAGCGTGTTGAGAAACCGCACCTGGGGCGGCTGGTTGATTTGAAACTGAACTCACATTCATGATATTTCCTTTTGGTTAAAAAACTAGTTGGGGCATTAAAAAAAATAGTTTCATGAAGCTTTTATTACAAAACAGCAAGCTACTTTTTTAGAAAAACCGTTGAAAAAATGCTTTCTTGGCGAAACCCGGGCTTTTCCCACTTGGTGAAATTTTTTATGGGACAAGCCACAATCACCGTATGGATTGCTTTACCATGTCACACAGACCATACAAAAAGAATCAGAGCAGGAGTAGCGCATGACAACACCCACTTCTACCATTCAGACCCATTCTTCTTTTCAGAAAAAGAGGCTTCTTCTACCCTCCCCCTGCACCACCCTGGCTACCACGACAACAACTCCATGATCGAGCCCAGCGACATTGCGGTGGGCGTAGTAATTGGCCGCGCTTCGGAATACTTCGATTTCTTTGTGTATGCCATTGCCTCAGTGGTAGTGTTTCCAGCGCTGTTTTTCCCCGACGAAACCCGGCTTACCGGCACACTGTATAGCTTCGTGGTATTTTCGTTGGCATTTTTGGCACGCCCGTTTGGAACCCTGGGCATGATGAAGCTGCAACAACACTTCGGGCGCGAAACCAAGCTCACTGTGGCCTTGTTTCTGATGGGTATTTCCACGGTTTCAATTGCGTTCTTGCCCACCACCGCCGACATCGGCTTTAGGGCCGTGGTGCTGCTAAGCCTGCTGCGTATTGGCCAGGGTGGCCCAAGGTGGCTCCTGGGATGGCTTGGGAGCGGAATGGTACGCCGGGGAGAGGGTGAGAGGGTGAGAGGGTGCGACGCGGCCCCGCGCGTACACCCCCAGCAT
>JAAURO010000191.1 GCA_012032215.1 Limnobacter sp. | reverse complement strand
TGCATCCACGGAGTTAATCAGAGGCTCCCTAGAAGTACAGTTTTAATCCCAAGGTGGCAGATTTTCCCGGCAAGGGAGTAAAAAACCGCACCGTTTCAATGGTGTTGGCAGAATAAGCCAGCCGGTCAGTCAGGTTTTTAAGCTGTATAAACAGCACGCCGCCCGTTTGTCCAAATGCAAACTCACGCTCTGCTTTCAGGTTTAGCAAGGTGTAAGAGGCGGTTCGAGTCTCGCCTTCGCCGGGTTTGCTGCTTGACACGTACTGAACTTCTGGCTTCAACATCCAGTTGCCTTGTGTGAGTACACTGTTCAAGGTTAACCGGATAGGGGTCTGCCGTGGAAGGTTGGTGCCGGTATCTTCTCGTTTACCGCGTACCAAGTCCATTTGAAAACCCGGTTGCCACTTCCAGCTTCCAAGCTTGGTTTGCACACTGCCGGCCAGCTCCAGGCCCTGAAAGCGAGCCGGAATGGCGCTGAACTGGTACACATCAACAGTCTCGCCATCTACCAAGGTGGTGGAATTGGCACCCTGCAGTTGCAATAGTCCGATGTAATTGTCGTATTCGCTGGTAAACGCTGTAGCAGAAAACTTGCTCTTACCACCAGACCACGCAGCGGTTATGTCCAGGTGAGTGCTTTTTTCTACCTCTAGATTCGGGTTGCCCTTTTCGTAAGCGGCGGTGGCCACGTGCACGCCATCGGCAAAAAGCTCTGCAGCAGCAGGTGCCCGTTCGCTCACAGAAAAAGTACTTCCAAAATTCCATGCATTGTGTTGCCAGCCAGCAGCCAAAGAGGCCGACTGCGCTGAAAAACTGCGTTGCAAACCGGGGCCAGGCAAGCCGGCTTCAGCGTCAATAGGGCCACCTACCGGGTTTAGTCCACTACTGGCTGCCCGAACCTCTGTTTCGTCAAGTCTCAGTCCGTAACTAAGCTGCAAGAGCGAAAACTGGCGCTGACCCAAGTAAAACAGGCCCGTAGACTCGGTGTTGCTTGATGGTAAAAAGGCTTCTTCACCTACCGCTTTCAGTGTGCTGTCTTCCCGCTGCAGGCCAATCTGCCCCAAGCTGGAAAACAACTCCAAGCGGCCTGAGCCCCCTTTGTTGCTAAACCGCGTGGCGGGTTGTCCGTTTTCCAGTTCCTGGTGTTTGTAGTCGGTTGATCAAACCGGAAGCGCAGCTTGAATTCCCCTGTGAGAGTAGCCTGTTCACCTTCAAGGCTATAGCGGTTTTGAGTGCATGTCAATCTGGACCTGCTCGTTGGCTTCCGTTTGTGGCACACCGTAATTGGAGTCAAAGCTTTCTGCGCTGACATCCCACATAGCCCTTGCTGTGTACATAGGAAAAACCAAAACCACCACCTGCAGTATCCAGACTGGAGTTGCGCACTTCCTTGCCTTGTATCCCGTTGGGATCCGTGAACGCGGGTGCACGCTGGTTTTCTGCGCTGCGTTCGAAAGCATCGGCGCGAAAATGCCATTGTCCTGGATTGCCAGTAGTTGAAGTCTGGTTATCTGTGCTGGTGCTGTGCTGTGGGCTGTATTGCAGTTTGACACCAGTTGCCTGTGCGTTTGATGCGCCGCCAAATTCCAGATTGGCTTCGCCCAGTAAACCCGTTTGTGGTCTACGGGCAATGCGGTCGTCTACCAGATTAATAGCGCCACCCACCGCGTTTCCACCGTAAACCAAAGTGGCCGGGCCGCGCACTACTTCGATCTGAGTTAGCGAAAAAGGGTCTACTGGCAAGGCATGATCGTAGCTGATAGAAGAAGCATCGGTAAGTGCAGAAGAGTTTCTGAGAAGTTTGATACGGTCAGAATCCTGCCCCCTGATAACGGGGCGGCTTGCGCCTTGTGCAAATCCGGTTTGAGCGATGCCCGGTGTCGCCACAAGGCGTTCTGAAATGGTGAGGCCAGTGCCAGTACCTAAATTTCGTGAGTCAATGAGTGAAAAGGGCTTGCCAGACTCGGAAGCATTAAGTGGTTCTGCTTGAATGGTTACGGTCTCTAGCGTTTGTGCAAAGGCATGGCAAGCCAAGGTGTTTGCGAGTGTAAAAAAGGCAAGGCCCGCAGTGTTTTTTAAAACAGTCATGGTGAAAATCCTAATACGCAGCACAGTACCGCCTTATCCGCTTCGCCGGTTTTAGTGGCAAGCGTGTTAGGAAGAACAGTGCGCATACAAAAAAGCAGCCCTAAGCCCATATTCAAGATGCGGGTTTAGGGGGGAGGTTTGAATGAAGTCGATCAGACTGTTTGAGGGGGCGCGCGACCTGCTGGCCATGCCCAGGCGCGTCTTCCAATGCGCAGCACCAAGGGCAATGCTGCAACTGCGGTGTTGCCGCAGGCAGAGGGGGGAGTGTGTTTAACAACAGCGGGCAGCAGGGCACCACCCAATGCTGTTGCATCAAAGAGCGAGCAAAAAAAGCCTGCGTCGTTGTGTCCGTTTGTGTGGCCGTTCAGGCTGAGTTCGGTTTGGTCCGCATGATTGACAACCTGCACAAAGTCATGCGATGTGCCGTGTACCGCACGATGCAGCAGCCCAAGTGTTTGAAGCCCGAGCACCACAATCAGGAGCATCAGGCAAAAAACACGCTTGGAGCGCAAACAGCGGAAGAAATACAACGAGGTTGTCATGAAGACTTGGCATACACCAAAGAGTCGGCATTGTACCGCAAAAAACTCTTTGGCGATGCATTCAGCACACAAAAGCCATAACAAGGCTGCGGGGCAAGCTGTGCGAGTATTAAAAGCTCTTGGGTGCACCGCTCCAATGCATCTTCACACTTTTTTTGAACGAATATAGCAGGATGATTGTATTATGGTATATAGCAGAACCAGAAAGACTATGCCGTAACATAATAATCCCGCTATACTTGAGCTTAAGTGTCTTATTGATAATAATAGACCATTCTCATTTTTACTCGGCGGCTCATGGAAAGGTTAACCCGGCAACGTCAGGCGATCTGGCAGGTTATTGCAGATGCGGGGCGGCCGCTGTCGCCACAAGAAGTACTGGCACTGGCGCATGTACAGATGCCTAACCTAGGTATTGCAACGGTTTATCGCAATCTCAAGGCATTGATGCAAAGTGGAGAGGTGCGCTCAGTAGAGCTTCCAGGGATAAGCCCGCGTTTCGAAGTGCTCTCGCAGGGCCATCATCACCATTTTCAGTGCACAAGCTGTGAGCGAGTATTCGATGTACCTGCTTGCCCTGGAAATCTGGCCGACTTGGCACCCAAGGGTTTTGTAGTTGAGGCGCACTCCATCACTTTGTATGGCCGTTGCAACGATTGTTGACGGGGAGCAACCTTGAGTGTCTAAAAACGGGTATTATTGATATCGATATATCGTTATCAATAATAAACTGCTAAAAGCGCTCTTCATGCCATTGATGCTCCAAATTTTTGCCGCCTGCCTGTTAGGTGGTTTACTCAGTATGCTTGCCGCATCTTTAGTGCTTTTTGGCTTGTCGAAAAAATGGTTGCCTTACGCGGTCAGTTTCTCCACAGGCGCATTGCTGGCCACTTCAATGCTGCACCTGATCCCTGAAGCGTTGGCATCAGGTTTAACCCCGGACGAAGCCTTTCCCTTTTTGTTGGCTGGAGTTTTGGGTTTTTTTGCGCTAGAGAAGTTCGCAATTTGGCGGCATGCGCACCAGCATGGAAAAGGTTGTATAGGTGATGCGCATACTATCGGGCATGTTCACAGGGACGCAGGCCCCTTGGGTATTCTGATTGGTGATGGTTTTCACAATTTTACCGATGGCCTGCTGATTGCCGCTGCTTTTCTAACCGACCCCGCAGTCGGTTGGGCTACCACGCTTGCGGTTATCGCTCACGAAATTCCCCAAGAGGCCGGGGACTTCGCTATTTTGCTTGCAGCAGGGTGGCATCGCGCACGTGCCTTGTACTGGAATGCTGTATCCAGTCTGGCCTCAGTACTGGGCGGCCTTATGGGTTATTTTGCGCTGGAACAGGCGCAACACTGGGTGCCCTACACCATTATGATTGCCGCAGCCAGTTTTCTGTACATCGCGATCGCTGATTTATTGCCGCGTCTTAGGGGTGAGTGGCACGGCATCGCTTGGCATGGTGTGCTGCTGGCGGCAGGTATTGCCGTATCGGTTTTATAACATGTATTTGGAAACTTTGGAGAATTTGTATGAGAAAACGTTTTGCCTTGGCCCTCATGCTGCTGGCTTTGAGTTCGGCGGCAAACGCACACGGCAAGCATACTCACGGCGAGGGCCGTCTGGATGCGATCCGCCATGGCCCTGCTGTCGCTTCGCCACGAGCCCTGCACCTGGCCGGAAAAAGATCACCCTGGAATTCGGCAACGCTCAGTCACGGGTTATTCAATTGCTTATCGTGTGAGCCCGGACACCGGAAAGAATGACACCGCAGGCGACGTCGAGGTGATCAGAGTGTTCGGTCCGGGCCAAGACCAAGTGCTTTGACGATCACGCGCGGGACTACTTCGACATTCCGGTCTTCAGTTCCTTCTCCAACGTCTGCGGCACCGTCAGCGTTTTTCCCAATATCGCGCGGTAGACCATGACGTTTTCCATCACCCGCTGCACATAGTTGCGCGTCTCGGAGAAGGGGAATGGATTCGATCCAGTCCACCGGCA
>JAAURO010000190.1 GCA_012032215.1 Limnobacter sp. | reverse complement strand
CGCAACCAAACCGAGCGGTTTAGAAGGAACTGTCCGACGAGGAATTTCGCCCCTTGCGCCTGCAAAACGGGCTGTACATCCAACGCCATGCCCCCATGCTGCGCGTAGCCATTCCGTATGGCCTGCTGGGCAGCCACCAGTTGCGCGCCCTGGCCGAGATTGCCGACACCTACGACAAAAGCTATGCCCACTTTACCACCCGCCAGAATATTCAATACAACTGGCCCGCAGTAGAAAACGTGCCCAATATTCTGGCCGACCTGGCCAAGGTGGAAATGCACGCCATTCAAACCAGTGGCAACTGCATTCGCAACATTACCAGCGACCCCTTTGCCGGCATTGCCAAAGACGAATTCATCGACCCACGGCCCTACTGCGAAATCATGCGCCAATGGAGCACCTTTCACCCCGAATTTGCCCACTTGCCGCGCAAGTTTAAAATTGCAGTCAATGGCGCACAAACCGACCGCGCCGCCGTGCAAGTGCACGACATCGGCATTAACCTAAGCCACAATGCCCAGGGCCTGCCAGTGGCCCAGGTGCTGGCCGGTGGCGGGCTGGGGCGCACCCCGGTGATTGGCTCGGTCATGATTAACGACCTGCCTGCGCAAGAACTGCTAACCTACATCGAAGCCATTATGCGTGTGTACAACCGCTATGGCAGGCGCGACAACCTATACAAAGCACGCATTAAAATTCTGGTGCGTGCCGTAGGCCCCGAAGAGTTCGCCAAACAGGTGCACGAAGAATGGCAGCACATTCGGGGTGGCGTTTCGGTAATTCCGCAAAGCGAAATCGACCGGGTTTCGGCCTGTTTCAGCGCCCCGGCCTACACCGCCTACACACCCGCCCAGGTGCAATCGGCCCAAGAACAAGTAGCCCAGCTGCGCAAGCAACATGCAGGCTTTGACAAATGGCTGATCCGCAACCTGCGTGAACACAAACAAGCGGGCTATGCCGCCATTTCCATTTCTTTAAAACGCCCGAAAATTGCCCCGGGCGATGCCAATTCCGCCGAAATGCGCCTGATTGCCGATTTGGCCGACCAGTATTCCTTTGGCGAACTGCGCGTTACCCACGAGCAAAACTTTGTGCTGTCGGATGTGGCACAGGAACACCTCTTTGCGCTGTGGGAAGCGCTTAAAAAGCACAACCTGGCCATGCCCAACATTGGTTTGGTGTCCGATATTATTGCCTGCCCAGGGGGGCGATTTTTTCTCGCTCGCCAATGCCAAAAGCATTCCCATTGCCTTGGGCATTCAGGATTTACTCGACGACATTGATTACCAATTCGACCTAGGCGATGTCAGCGTGAACATTTCTGGCTGCATCAACTCCTGTGGGCACCACCACATTGGCAACATTGGCATACTGGGTGTGGATAAAAACGGTGAAGAATGGTACCAGGTAACCCTGGGCGGCCGCCAAGGCAACCAGGCCAGCATTGGCAAGGTAATCGGCAAAGCGTTTTACGAAGCGCAAGTGCCGCAGGTGGTGCAAAAATCCTGCAAGTGTATGTAGACCACCGCCACGAAGACGAACTGTTCATCGACACCTTTGACCGCATAGGCGCCGAGCCTTTCAAGCAAAAAGTGTATGCCAACCAGGAGGCCGCATAAATGGTGCAGCTCATCTCCAAACCTTTGAATGGCAAAGCCACACTGATTGAAGACCGTTTTGTGGTGGTAGAGGCCAGCACACCTGATGCAACCCCCCAGGTGCCAGAAAAAGGCCATGTGCTTATTCCCTTAAGCCTGTGGCTGGAAAACCCGGCCCGCTTTGAAGCGCGCGCTGCCAAAGGCGAACTGGGCGTGTGGTTAAGTCCCGATTGCAACCCCGATTTACTGGCCGATTCAGCCACCAGGCTGCCACTCATTGCGTTTAACTTTCCGGTATTCAAATTCGGGCAGGGCTATTCTGGTGCAGTGCTGTTGCGCACCCGCTATGGTTTTACTGGCGAGCTTCTGGCCTTTGGCGACATCTGGCGCGACCAGCTTTTTTACCTGGCACGTTGCGGGTTTACGCAATTTAAAATCAAGGAAGGCAAATCGCTGGAAGATGCGCTGCAAGCTTTTAACGATTTCACCATACCCTACCAAACCAGTGCCGATGGTGCACTGCCGATTTTTACACGGAGGCAGGCATGAGCGCCTTCTCACACCAACAGGCAGCCAATGCCCAGACAACCGCCCCCCAAGAAATGCAGTGGCGGTTTTTCGTGGCCCTCACCAGGCCGATACCGACATTGCCGCCAAAGTAAGCGCACTGGAAACACGGCTAAAAAGCATTGCTGCAGAATTTGGCACCGTGCGGCTGGCCAGCAGCCTGGCCGCTGAAGACAACGTGTTGTTTGATGCCGTGGCACGCTTAAAGCTTGACAACATTTCCACCTTCAGCTTAGATACCGGCCGCCTGCACGAAGAAACCCTGGCCGTGGCCGACCAACTGCAAGCGCGCTACGGCACCACCACGCAATGGATAGAACCCAACAGCGGCGCAGTGGCCGAGTATGTCAATACCCATGGGCAAAACGCCTTTTACCACAGCGTGGAACTGCGCAAAGCCTGTTGCCACATCCGCAAGGTAGAGCCCTTGGGCCGTGCCTTGCAAGGCGCACACGCCTGGATTACCGGACAGCGTGCAGGCCAGGCCGCCACGCGCACCGCCCTGCCCGAACGCGAGCACGATGCCGCGCACGGCTTGGTTAAATTCAACCCGCTTTCAGAGTGGTCAGAAGCCGACATCTGGACTTACATCCGGCAATTCGATGTGCCCGTTAACCCGCTGCACTTCAAAGGCTTTCCATCCATTGGTTGCGAACCTTGCACCCGCGCCATTACCATCGGCGAAGAAATACGCGCCGGGCGCTGGTGGTGGGAAGACCCGCAACTCAAAGAATGCGGCCTGCACCAAAGCAACTTGCAGCAGAGCACGCTGAAACCGCGCTAAAAAAACAATTTGAACGCAGCGCCTCATTTGAATGAACGAACCTTGCTTTGATTTGATTGAATACAAGCCTTTATCGAACAACGCATTGCACCTCACCACGGAACCCACCGCAATGAACACTGAAGTACACACCCAAACCCACCTGGACTGGCTGGAAGCCGAGGCCATCTACATCATGCGCGAAGTGGCTGCCGAATGCGCCCGCCCTGCGCTGTTGTTTTCTGGAGGAAAAGATTCCCTGGTTATGCTGCGCATCGCAGAAAAAGCATTCCGCCCAGGCAAGTTTCCGTTTCCACTGGTGCACATTGATACCGAGCACAACTTCCCTGAAGTCATTGCCTTTCGTGACTGGCGCGCCGCCCAGCTGGGCGAACAACTCATTGTGCGCTCGCTCGAAGATTCGATTCAACGCGGCACCATCCGCCTGCCCTCGCCCGATGCTTCGCGCAATCCTTACCAAAGCGTCACACTGCTGGAAACCATCGAGGAATTTCAATTTGATGCCCTGATGGGCGGTGCCCGGCGCGATGAAGAAAAAGCCCGCGCCAAAGAACGTATTTTCAGTTTCCGCGACACCTTTGGCCAATGGGATCCCAAAGCCCAGCGCCCCGAACTCTGGGACTTGTACAACACCGTGTGCACCCGGGCGAACACATGCGCGTGTTCCCCATTTCCAACTGGACTGAACTGGATGTGTGGCAATACATCGAACGTGAAAAACTCGATTTACCCTCGATTTACTACGCCCACGAGCGTGAAATCATGGAGCGCAATGGCCTGCTGGTGCCAGTTACCACACTCACGCAACCCAAACCCGGCGAACCGGTGGTTAACCGCACCGTGCGCTTTCGCACTGTGGGCGACATCACCTGCACCTGCCCGGTAGCCAGCACCGCCGCCACCGCCACCGATATTATTGCCGAAACCGCCATTACCGACATCACCGAGCGTGGCGCCACCCGCATGGACGACCAAACCTCCGAATCCTCCATGGAAAAGCGGAAAAAAGAAGGCTACTTTTAAGAGATGAGCACCATGAACACCATGACCGAAATCGCCAACCTGGCCACCCAAGACCGTGGCGTACTGCGCTTTATTACCGCTGGCAGCGTAGACGACGGCAAGTCCACCCTCATAGGCCGTTTGCTGTTCGACAGCAAAGGCATTTTTGCCGACCAGCTGGCAGCCATTTCACGCGCCAAGAACAAACGCGTGGCAGGCGATGCGATTGACTTTTCGCTGCTCACCGATGGGCTGGAAGCCGAACGCGAACAAGGCATCACCATTGATGTAGCCTACCGCTACTTTGCCACCCCAACCCGCAAGTTCATTGTGGCCGACACCCCTGGTCACGAGCAATACACCCGCAACACGGTAACAGGCGCCTCCACGGCCGATGCCGCGATTGTGCTCGTAGACATCACCCGTGTGGAGTTTAAACAAACCGGGCAAGGCCTTGGCGCAGAGCTGCTGGCGCAAACCCGCCGCCACACCGCCATTGCAGGCAAACTGCGCCTGCCCACGGTGGTGTTTGCCATCAACAAAATGGACTTAATCGGCTTTGACCAGGCCAAATTTAACGCCACCCAACAAGCCGTGCAAACCTTGGCCGCCAGCACCGGCATTCAGTCCATTCACGTGTTGCCCATTTCAGCACTGACTGGCGCCACGTAGTAACCCTGTCCGATCAAAC
>JAAURO010000189.1 GCA_012032215.1 Limnobacter sp. | reverse complement strand
GAAGCCCCAGACGGCGGGCACCGCCTGAATCGCCGGGAGGCACACACCCAACGCGCCGCAGCGCGAAAGCACCGCGTATGCGCAGAATGGGTGCCGAACACCGAACACCGAACACCGAACACCGAACACCGAACACCGAACCGCATCCGCAGCCCGCCAAGCACTCCCTGCCTTAAGCCCCAAGCCCGCGCTTGTTTGCCCCGGGTGAGTAAAAGACTGTTCGCCGCCGAAGCGCTTGGCGCGGGAGGAAGAAGGCCGGGCATGTTTGAGCACCGAAGCGCCTGGCGCTGAGGGCGAGTTAACGGCCGCCGACCAGAGCGAGCGCGCAGGCGGGGTTTCGAACAGTCCTCGAACCCGGGGCATCAAGCCGGGCTTGGGGCGAAAAGGCGATCAAAATGTGTTTGAGCGAAACCAGGCCAAGCCTCGTACGCACAAAGGCTGTATCGGCTCTGGCTTGCGCTACACTATATCGGCATTAACTCTACCCAGGTGTGTGATGGTTCCTCATCTTGTGACGGCCCTTAGCGGCCCCCTCATGGAACTCGAAAAAAAACTGCTCGATCAAAGCAGCAACATCGAGCGGTGGTTCAGGCTGGCCTGGAACGAACATACCCCCCCTTTTTACAGCTCAGTGGATGTGCGCAATGCTGGCTTTAAGCTTGCACCCGTAGACACGAACCTGTTTCCGGGCGGCTTTAACAACCTGGCTGCCGGCATGTTGCCACTTGCCATTCAGGCTGCCACCACGGCCATCGAAAAATCTGTCCCGAAGCACGCAGCATGGTGCTTATTCCCGAACGCCACACCCGCAACACCTTTTACCTGCAAAACGTGGCACGTTTGGTGGCCATTCTTAGGCAAACGGGGCTGGATATCCGCTTGGGCAGTGTGTCTGACGAGGTGTCTGCGCCTACCAGGCTGGACCTTCCCGAAGGCCAATCGCTGCTTCTGGAACCTTTAACCCGCAGTGGCAACCGTGTGGGCGTAGCCGGATTAACCCCCTGCGCCGTGCTGCTGAACAACGATTTATCGGCGGGTATTCCCGAAATTCTTCAGGGTCTAGAGGGGCAGTTTTTGTTGCCGCCGCTGCATGCAGGCTGGAAAATCCGGCGTAAAAGCAGACATTTTGCTGCTTACAACCAGGTGGTGGGCAGCTTTGCCGAGTTTCTGGGCATAGATCCCTGGCTGATTAATCCGCTGTTTACGCACCGCAGCCAGCTTGACTTTCAAGAGCGTGTTGGCGAAGAAAGTCTGGCCGAGGCAGTAGAAGAAGTGCTGGCAGGCATTCGCAAAAAATACACCGAATACAGCATTAAAGAACAGCCTTATGTGGTGGTGAAGGCCGATGCCGGAACCTACGGCATGGGTGTGATGACCGTAAAATCCCCTTCTGAAATGATGGGTCTTAACCGCAAACAGCGCAACAAAATGTCGAAAATCAAGGAAGGCCTGGACAACACCGATGTGTTGATTCAAGAAGGCGTGCACACCTTTGAACACATCGAGGGTGCGGTGGCCGAACCCGTGGTTTACATGATAGACCGCCACGTGGTGGGCGGTTTTTACCGCGTACACACAGGCCGCGGCCACGATGAAAACCTGAACTCCCCCGGCATGCACTTTGTGCCGCTTGCCTTTGAAACACCGTGCAACACTCCCGATTGCTCGGACCGTCCCGATGCGGCGGTCAACCGGTTCTATGCCTACGGGGTGATTGGCAGGCTGGCTGCGCTGGCGGCCTCGTACGAGCTGGAAGACACAGCGCCACCCTCTGCGGAGCAGGCAGCGTGAGTGCGCCTGAACCCCGCCAGAAAGGCGGCTTTACTTTTGTGTGTGTGGTCGACCCTTTGCCCACACTCAACTCCAAAAGACTCCACCATTGCCATGCTGGAGGCCGCCCAAGCCAAGGGCTGGCAGGTAGGTGTTATTGAAGACGGTGGGCTGGTTTGGTCTAGTCAGCTAGGTGTGCATGCGCAGGTTATCTGGCTGAATGTAAACCGTGCCAACAAAGCCTGGTATAGCGTTCAATCGCAAAGCACCGAGGCACTTCACAGGCTGGGCGCTATTGTAATGCGCAAAGACCCCCCTTTTAACGCCGAGTTTGTGGCGGCCACCTGGTTGCTGGAGCAAGCCGAGCGCGAGGGCGCCCGTGTGTTCAACAGTCCGCGCGCTATTCGTGATCACAACGAAAAATTCACCATCGCGCAGTTTCCCCAGTTTGTAGTGCCTACGCTGGTTTCTCGCCAGGCAGGGCCTTTGCGGGGCTTTTTGGAACAATACCCCGATGCCATTGTCAAACCCCTGGATGGCATGGGTGGCAGCTCGATTTTTCGGCTTCGCCAAGGCGATCAGAACATTGGTGTTATTCTGGAAACACTGACTCAACATGGGCAGAGAACCGCCATGATTCAACGCTACATTCCTGAAATCACCGAGGGCGACAAGCGCATTTTGCTGATCGACGGCGAACCAGTGCCCTATGCCCTGGCACGCTTGCCCAAGGCGGGTGAGCACCGTGGCAACCTGGCAGCAGGGGGCACGGGCCGTGCGCAGCCGCTTTCCGAACACGATTGGCACATTGCCCGCACACTGGGGCCCGCACTGGCGCAGCGCGGCTTGTTGCTGGTGGGGCTGGATGTCATAGGAAACAGCCTCACCGAAGTCAATGTCACTTCTCCAACATGTTTTAGGGAAATTCAGGACCAAACTGGGTGTATGGTGTCTGAACTGTTCGTAGACGCGGTACAAAAACGCACAGAGCAGCCGCGCGTTCAACAACCACTGGCAGGTTGACCCATGCTTGGAATTGTTCTGGTAATGCACGAACCGCTGGCCAGTGCCATGGCCTCCTGCGTGAAACACATCATGGGGCAAATGCCAGAACGATTTGTTGCGCTGGATGTCCCCGCAGATCACCCCATAGAAGCCACCATGAAACTGGTGGGTGGGCATGCCATGCAGGTAAACGATGGCGCAGGCGTGGTTTTTATGACCGACCTCTTTGGTGCTACCCCATCGAATGCGGCCGTGCGCGCCAGCATGGAAATGCTGAATGTGCCTTCTGTGTTGGTGGCGGGTTGCAACTTGCCCATGATTTTAAGGGCGCTCGGGTTTAGAGAAGTGCACTTAAGCCAGGTGGCAGAAAAACTGGTCACGGGTGGGCGCAATGGCATTGTTGGCACAGGTGCCACGGCCCCACAGACCCAAACCCTTAACCCTGCAGACAACCATGATTCAGCAAGAAGTCAAAATCAGCAATAAACTGGGGCTCCACGCTAGAGCCTCGGTCAAACTTACCAAAGAAGCCAGCGGCTATAAATCCGAAATCTGGATATCCAAAGGCGGCAGGCGCGTGAATGCAAAAAGCATCATGGGCGTCATGATGCTGGCGGCGGGCCTTGATTCCATGGTTCTCATAGAGGCCGATGGCGAAGACGAAGCCGCCGCTGTCGTCGCCTTGGTGGCCCTGTTTGACGACAAATTTGGCGAGGGCGAGTAGAACAACAGCAAAAACAATTTAACCCATAGACTGATTGAAATAACAACGCGAACGGGGAGACAAATACCGTGCGCTTAACGCTTGGGAGCGACACTCCATGACCCTGGCCTTGCACGGTATAGCGGTCTCCAGAGGTATTGCAGTCAGCAGGGCGCTGGTGTGGGACACCGCGCTAAAAGACGTGCCTCGCAACCGCATCGACAAAAAATCGGTACGCCACGAAAAGCGCCGTTTTGAAAATGCGGTAAAGTGCGTCAGCGAAGAACTCAAGGAATTGCGCGGGCAACTTACTACGGAATCACCCGCTGAATTCGATGCCTTGCTAAACCTGCACGACCTGATTTTGCAAGACCCGATTTTGTCGGAAGAGCCACAAAACCACATTGCAGAAAAACTCATCAATGCGGAGTGGGCGCTCATGATGCAAATGGAAGTGTTGATGGATCAGTTTTCTTCCATCGAAGACGACTATTTTCGTGAGCGCAATTCCGATGTGCGGCAAGTGTGCGAAAGGCTGCTGAAAGCCTTGCGCGGGCACGCAATGTCGTTGCCGCTGCCACCCGAAGGTGAAGACGAAGACCCCTGGCTGATTGTGGCGCAAGATATTTCGCCAGCCGACATGATGCAGCTGAAAGGCCGACGCGTAGGTGCTTTTGTCACCGAACTGGGAGGAGCCACCTCGCACACTGCCATTGTGGCGCGCAGCCTGGGTATTCCCGCTGTGGTAGGGGTGCCGCGCGTGCTGGAATTTGTGCACAACGGCGATTTGGTGGTGGTAGATGGCAAAGTGGGGGGGTTTTTCTAGACCCCGCCACCATTGTGGTGGAAGAATACCAGCGCAAACAGGCTATTTATGGACGGCTGCGTAGTTGGGGGTCATTTGGTTGGGCGGTGACGACGCTGATTAGCGGGCGCATCGTCACTATTGGCGGTTATCCACTGTTGTTTGTGCTGACTGGCCTGATCTGGTTTGAATGTGTTTCCACTTGCCCTGGAGCGTTCTGTGTGTGGACTGACATGCAATTTTCACGGATGAGGGGCATGTTTGCCACCTGATTGCCTGTGGAGTGGACATGCTAGTGACTGTGTCTGAGACGAGTGCTGCTCGGCGTCCGTGTTTGTGCTTGGCACATTGAGCAGTTGTGAAGGAGCAAATTCTGTGATTAGGTCGAGCCGTTGCCTTGGTGGCATGCGAGAATGTTTGTTTGCTGGTGCTG
>JAAURO010000188.1 GCA_012032215.1 Limnobacter sp. | reverse complement strand
ATTTTATTAATCGCGACGATGGCCGTACGGTAGCCCGCAGGCGGGTGGGAAGTGGGCCTTTGGCCTCGCCCCCGTTGTTGCTCGAAGACGGCCGACTGCTCGTTCAATCCACCAATGGCGATCTGGAACTTCTCTCGGTTCGCTAGCTTTTGGCTCATTTGCACCACACATCATGAAAACCAGTCATAGCCTTGGTGGGCAGGCCCAATGTGGGCAAATCCACCCTGTTTAACCGCCTTACCCGTACCCGCGATGCGCTGGTTGCCAATCAACCGGGCCTTACCCGCGACCGCCATTACGGTTTGGGCCGCATGGGCCCGCGCGATTACCTGGTGGTAGATACCGGTGGTCTGGAGCCCGTAGCCTCTGAAGGTATTTTTGCCGAAATGGCACGGCAAAGCCGACAGGCGATTGTAGAGTCGGACTTGGTGTTGTTCATCGTAGATGGCCGAACGGGCGTCACCCCACACGATCACGTAATTGCCAAAGAACTGCGGTTGTCGCAGCGGCAGGTTATTCTGGTGGTCAATAAAACCGAAGGCATAGAACACGGTGTCGCTGCTTCTGATTTTTACGAGCTGGGCCTGGGCGAACCGGAAACCATTTCTGCCAGCCATGGCGATGGTGTGCGACAGCTTATGGAGCTTGCCTGCGAACGCTTGCCCGAATTGCCCGATGAGCCAGAAGACCGCATGCGCATCAAGGTGGCCATTGCCGGGCGTCCGAACGTGGGTAAATCCACCCTTATCAACACGCTGTTGGGCGAAGAGCGGGTGATCGCTTTTGACATGCCCGGCACCACCCGCGACAGCATTTACATCGACTTCGAACGCGGCGAGCGCAAATACACCCTTATCGACACGGCAGGGCTGCGCAAGCGCGGCAAAGTGTTTGAAGCCATCGAAAAGTTTTCCGTGGTAAAAACACTTCAGGCCATTGAAGATGCCAATGTGGTGGTGCTGATGCTGGATGCCCGGCAAGATATTTCTGATCAGGATGCTTCCATTGCCGGGTTCATTCTTGAATCGGGCCGCGCGCTGGTAATTGCAGTGAATAAATGGGACGACCTGGACGACTACACCCGCGATCGGATCAAGGTGGAAATCAATCGCCGTTTGGTGTTTTTGGGGTTTGCCAATTTGCATTTTGTATCGGCAACCAAACCGTTTGGCATTGAGGCACTCATGCGATCGGTCGATTCCGCGCATGCGGCCGCATTTGCCAAGTTGTCTACGCCCAAACTTACCCGCCTGATTCAGGAGTGTGTGGCGCACCAGCAGCCCCCACGCAAGGGCATCTTCAGGCCCAAGCTGAAGTACGCCCACCAAGGAGGGCAAAATCCGCCCGTGGTGGTGGTGCATGGCAGCGCCCTTGAAGCCATTCCCGACAGCTACAAACGCTATCTGGAAGGGCAGATTCGCGATACCTTTAAATTAAAAGGCACGCCGCTGCGGGTGGAATTCAAAAACAGCAGCAACCCGTTTGTGAAAAAACGGGCTAGGCCCTATCGTCACAAACGTAAAGAGTCCATTAAATAGGGGCTATAGCTGGCTACTGGATCGAACAGATCTGCCAGGTTTTCACGATGCCTTCGGTTTTTTGCAATGCGATGAATTTGAAAACCTGTGGTTCATGCGAGAAACTGGTAATTAAACCCTCCGATCGATGAAGCATTTTCAACCTGAATGGCAAGTAGGTGCCAAACCACACGGCTTTGGGTTAGGATAAACGGATAAACAATTCAAAAAATTTATTCGGAGGCTGACTTATGCAGGTCAAAGAAATTCTAAGGGTCAAAGGCCGCACCCTGTTTACCGTTACCCCAGAGGCCCATTTGTCCGACTGCGTGGTTACCATGGCAGACCACGATGTGGGTTCGCTGGTGGTTATGGATCAAGGCAAAATTGTGGGTATAGTCACTTTCCGGGAAGTGATAGCCACCCTTGCCAAGCGCCAGAAAGAGCACCGCATTGGCCCAACTCCTCCTATATCCGACATCACCGTGCGCGAGGTCATGAACCCTAAGCCCATTACCATTACCCTGGATATGGAAGTGGACGCACTGCGCAAACTCATGCTGGAAAATCACCAACGTTACCTGCCCGTTGTAGAAGAGGGCACCTTAGGCGGCGTTATTTCCTTCCACGATGTGGCCAAAGCGGTGCTGGAAGAACAAAGCTTTGAAAACCGCATGCTGAAAGGCTACATTCGCGATTGGCCCATGGAAGAGCCAAAACCCGAAGAGCCCACTCTTTAAACGGGTGCTTGCATTGTGAAGCACCATGTTGCAGTGGTGGGCGCAGGACTTTCCGGTTTGGCGTGTGCCCGCGCCCTTGCGCAAGCCGGGGTTGCCGTCACCGTTTTTGAAAAAAGCCGTGGAACAGGTGGTCGGGCTCCCACCCGGTGGGTAGACCGCGAAACCACTCCTCCAGTGGGTTTCGACCATGGCACGCAGTATTTCACCGCTCAGTCCTATGATTTTCTTGCCCAGGTGCTTGCCGTCGAACGGGCAGGCGCAGTGGCACCTTGGGCGGGTCGGGTTGTCAACTTAAGCTATGGCGTAATCACCGAGCACGAAATCACCGAGCACGAAACAGGTGAGCCCGCCGTAGCTGCCAGCAAGTGGGTAGGTGTGCCAGGCATGGCCAGCTTTTGCAAACACCTGGCTTTGGGGCTTGATGTGCAGGTGCAAAGCCGCGTGCTTGGCCTTGCGCATGGCCCTCAGGGTTGGGCGCTTGATGTACAGGTTGGTCAGGCACCCCTGGCAGAAACCTCAGTTGCTGGGTTTACCCACGTGGTGCTAGCCATTCCGGCCGAGCAGGCAAGCGTGTTGCTTAAACACACCGACCCCGAAATGGCCGCTACGGCCGCCAATGTGGTATCCGGTATTACCTGGACGGCACTGGTTGGCCTTGCTAAAAAAACCGGCACTGCCTTTGACGCGGCCTTCGTGGCAGACAGCCCTCTTGGCTGGGTGGCCCGCGACTCTTCCAAACCGGGCAGGGCACCTGGTGAAAGGTGGGTAGTCCATGCCACTGCCGATTGGTCTAAAATCCACGAAAACTCCCCCAAAGATCAAGTGGCGCAGCAACTGTTCGATCTGTTCGCCAACGCCATACACACTGTGCAAAAGCCCGATTTTCTGAGTGCACACCGCTGGTTGTATTCGCTGCCACGCAATCCGCTCGGTGTGGATTTCCTGCTGTCTAAAAGCCTGCCACTGTCGGCTTGTGGCGATTGGTTGTCGGCACCCAATCTGGAGTCGGCCTACCTCGGCGGTCACAGGCTGGGCAAGCACCTTGTCGCCCAGTGGTGTTTGCCGGGGTAATTTATCACCCGTGCGTCTGTTTGCGCTAAAATGGCGGTTTGCCAGAGATTTCACACACCATGTCCGCAAGCAGTTTAGGTCGTCTTTTTGTAGTCAGCAACTTTGGCGAAAGCCACGGTCCAGCGATTGGCTGTGTGGTCGATGGCTGTCCACCAGGGCTGGCGCTTTGTGTTGCCGACCTGCAAGCCGATTTAGACCGCCGCAAACCTGGCACCTCCCGCCACGTTACCCAGCGCCAGGAATCCGATGAAGTGGAAATTCTGTCGGGTGTGTTCGAAGGGCTTACTACGGGCGCACCTATTGGTCTGCTGATTCGCAACCAGGATCAGCGCAGCAAAGACTACGGCAACCTCCAGGACGCTTTCCGCCCCGGCCATGCCGACTACACCTACTGGCACAAATACGGCATACGCGATTACCGCGGAGGCGGGCGCTCGTCTGCCCGCATGACTGCCCCCATGGTGGCAGCAGGCGCCGTGGCCAGAAAATGGCTTAAACAGCAGCTGGGCATTGAAATTCGCGGTTGCATGACTCAGATTGGCGACCTTGCCATTCCTTTTGAATCGTGGGAAGGCGTCTACCGCAACCCGTTTTTTTCACCCAACGACCACATGCTGCCGCAGCTGGAAGCCTATATGGATGCCCTTCGAAAGTCGGGCGATTCCTGTGGTGCTGCCCTGCGTGTACAAGCCACCGGCATGCCTGTGGGGTTGGGCGCACCGCTTTTTGACAAACTGGATGCCGACATTGCCCACGCCATGATGGGCATTAACGCTGTAAAAGGCGTTGAAATTGGTGCAGGCTTTCAAAGTGTGGTGCAAAAAGGCAGCGAACACGGCGACGAGCTAAGCCCTGAAGGCTTTGGTTCTAACCACGCAGGTGGTGTGTTGGGCGGTATTTCTACAGGCCAGCATATTGAAGTGCGAATTGCCATTAAGCCTACTTCGAGTATTCGCCTGCCACGCAACTCCATCGACAAAAAGGGCAGTGCCATAGAAGTGCAAACTTTTGGCCGCCACGACCCCTGCGTAGGCATACGTGCCACGCCGATTGCCGAGGCCATGCTGGCCTTGGTGCTGATAGATCACGCCTTGCTGCACCGCGCACAATGCGCGGATGTGCAGGTTGGTACGCCGGTTATACCAGCGGGTTCATCAGATATTTGAACCACTCATTCAAATAAAGCTGCTTATCCCAACGCTTTTGCCACACTGGGGTAGCGCAGCCTGAACCCCAGTTCAGCTTGCCTGAACGAGCGGATTCGTCTCGACTCCTGCATAAAACTCCACATCATCTGTAAAGTTGCGGGCCCATTTCACGCATTGACCAGCTCTTTCCAGTATTTCCTCGCGGGTTGACTTAAACTTGCTTTTAATATGAAAATCGGAAGTGCCTATGCCG
>JAAURO010000187.1 GCA_012032215.1 Limnobacter sp. | reverse complement strand
CGTAAGCTGACCTTCGAAACAATGATGCCTTGCCCACACTTTGCTGCTGTTTATTCAAACGGAAACGCTAAGTTGTCCATGGTGGCAGGTTTGTCTGGATGAGCAACTGGAACCTCAGATGAGCAGGCCCACGGTTTGCGAAAGTCCGGTTGAAATATATAACGCCTTGCGCTATGGCGTTTACACCCAGCTTGCACTGTTTTTAAAGTACATTTTTTGTGATTCGAATAATTTAAGTGACGATGCGAAGGCCGAGCGGTTGGCTGCAGAACAGTCAGACGGCACCCCTGGGCTCTTTATGGCCTTGCAACAGGGACACACGGAAACGGTTGTGCGCTCCGCCCAAGCCATACTGAACTCTAACCTGAGCAGACAAGCCAAAGCCGAACTGTTGTCTGCAAGAAACGCAAACGGCACCTATGGGCCCTTTGTGGCCTTGCAAAATGGGCACATGGAAACTGTTGTGGGTTTTGCCCAAAATCATCCTCTGTTCGACTCTATAGCTGAAAAAATACAATATGGCATAATTTTCCAGCTATATGAAACAAAGCATCACTCTTGCGCAGGTGCTATCAACAACGCCAAGGTGTTCACGCCCTGCCCGCTGGCATAGTAAAACCGTTGCGAATACATGCGCATGAAACTCAAACCCATACCGCCTTCTGGCAGTTCCTGCAACACAAGTTCGCTCAGGTGGTTCATGTGGGCACTGGCTTTGCAAATCACTGAATCAGGAATAGGGTTGCCTGTGTCGCGCACCACAGCCACCACACAGTTCTGAAAAGCAAGCACATACAATTCCGACACATTCGGCCTTGCATACGGAAAACCGTGATAAACCACATTGGTTAGTGCTTCCGAAGCGCACAAATCGGTGCTGTAGCTGGCCATGTCGCTGTAGCCCAGCTCTTCCAGAAAAGCGCGCAGCTTGCCACTGATTTCGCCTACGTTAATGGTATCCAGCACGCCTTTCACACAAAAAACATCGTTCAGAAAACCCGGATTGCAAACAGCACCGGTTTCAAACTGATGTGCCAATCTGCCTTGAGCCAGGTCCAGGCAAAACGATTCCAGCTGTTGATGGTTGCCGGTTCGGGGGCTTCAAAAACCAGGGTGGACGGCTCTCTCCACTGAAAACCCATTAATGCAAGGTCGGGTAGCGGTGAACGATCTGGTTCACTGGTCAACGAATCCGTGCGCGGATTGCACGGCAGGTTGTTCAATTGCAAAGCAGGTTCCAGCACCGGGTTTGCTGCTTGTGCTTCATCCACTTTAAAGCCCAGACCGTTTATACGCGCGTTAAGCCGGCCAAACTCTTGGGTCAGCTGGCAGCCGGCAGTGGTTTGCCCCAGCACGTGTTTTTGCCACTCTGGTGCGCCGGCTAAACCAAGCGCCTGCGCGGTGGTGTCGGTATGCACAAAAATCCGGGTTCCCGGACGTATTACATTCTGGTGAAGCACCACAGCAGCACGCACATTGTGGGTGTTTCTATTGGGGTGGGTACGCAGCACCTCGGGGCTTTGCTGGGGTTGGGCCAACAACACCCACCAGTTGCCTACGCCTGCCATCAGCAAAGTACCGTTGTCCAGATTCAAAAGCCCGTACAGCAAATCAAACTCCGGAAGGGCTCTGAGGCCATATTGCGGGAAATTTCCATGAGCTTGCCCTGCACCTGCTTGGGATCGGCGAGGTAGCGCCGTTGCTTGCTGGTGTGGTCTTCAAGGGGGAAAAGGACCTGAGTGGCACGCGCCATCGGAAAACCAACGAGCCACTGCCATGGCCTGCAATGCAACAGGTGTGCCCTCACCGGGCAGGTTGATCATGAAAAAACCCAATTCGTTGTCGTGGGTTTTTAGCGTGCCCATTTGGCAACCGCACACAAAACGGCGCGGGCTATAGAGGGTTTGCACTGCCACGGGCCACGGCTCGTTTCTGCTTGGTGGAAGTAGGGCGCGCTGAATGCGTGACACTTCGCGCATGTCGCGCTGCAGTGCACCGTAAAAGTGTTTGATTTGCTGGTATTGCTGCTGCAGGCTTTGGTACAGTCTGGAAATTCGAATGGCGGTGTTTAGCCGAACTTTCAGTTCGCTGGGGTTGACGGGTTTGGTGAGAAAATCATCGGCGCCCACACGCAGGCTGCGCAGCAAGTCTTCGCGCGAGGCAAAGCCGGTGACCATGATCAGATACACATGGTGTTCGGCTTCGGTGGCCCTGATTTGTTCGCACAATTCAATGCCGCTCATGCCGGGCATATCCCAGTCTGTGAGCACAAAATCGGGGGCTTTTTCTTCCACAAGAGCAAGGGCTTCATGACCGCTTTGGGCGGTGTAAACCTGGTAGCCCCAATTGCTGAGCATGGCTTCAAAAATGCGCAAAAAACTTTTTGAGTCGTCGGCAATCAGTACGGTATGTGGTGCAGTGTCACTGCTGTTTGACGATTCACTGCTGCTTGCTTCCAGTGCAGTTGACTGCACTTGCGGACGAAATACAGCTTGTGGCGAAGGGTGCGCCAGCGGCATGGCATCCAGGATGTCTTGCGATTCCACCGCACCCTCCTGGGGTGAGCCTGCAGTGCGTGCTCCGAGTATCAAAACCGACAAATCGTCTTCAAAGCCATGGCTTAACGCCTGTGGACCGCCCCACTGCTTGATGCGCTCGTACAGCGCCTCTGGCACACTGGCCCAGCCACCGGTGGTCATGGCGTTGCTTACGGTATTGAGCAAACGCACTTGCCCAAATTGCTGTTCGTCTGGCGCGACCACCTCGGTCACGCCATCGGAATACAGCATGAAGGTGTCGCCAGCTTCAAGGATGAGTTCCGTGTCGGTAAATTCATCGAATTCAAACAGACCCACCGGATAGCCGCCTTCACCCACGCTTGCCACTTCGCCGTTGGCGCGCAGCACCAAAGGGTTGGGGTGCCCGGCCTGACAAAAAGCCAACCGGCCACTGTGGGGCTGAAAAGTACCGTATATCAAGGTGAAATACGACAAATCGGTTTCTGTTTGCTGAAAAATGCGGTTGAGGTTGCCCACCACATCGCGCGGACGGGCGGCTTGCCTGGGGCTGGGTTTTTCGGTGTGAGCGGGTTTTTCGTACACCACACTGGTGGGCGACAAATCGGAAAACATTTGCACCAACTGCATGGACTTTACTGCTGCGGGTATGCCGTGACCAGACACATCAAGCACGTAAAAACCGAACAGATCGTCGTTCAGCCGAAAAACGTGCAGGTGATCGCCCGACACATACTGCGACGGCACAGAAAGCCAGCGGTAAGCCACTTCAGGAAACGGGCTGAGCTGCGCGGGCAAGTAACTGCGTTGCACCTGCGAGACCGTGCGCAATTCCTGGGCGATGAGGTCGTGCGCTTGCGCTACTTGCTGGTTTTGCGCAGCCAGCTTCGCTTGCAGGGCAATGCGGCGCCAGGCAGATTGCAGGCGGGCTTCCAGTTCGTTGATGTCGGCGGGTTTGTTGAGTACGTCGTCCGCCCCTGCTTCCAGGGCGCTGATGACAAAAGCCTCGCCTTGCGGTGCAGAAAACAGCATGACATAAATGTAATGGCCAAAAAACACGCGGCGTATGTTGCGGCTTAGTTCAATGCCGTTCATTTGCGGCATGTTGCCATCGGCCAGAACCAGGTGGATTTTTTCCTGGGAAAGCAGCGCAAGCGCCTGGGCACCAGAAGAAACCGTGATGACTTCGTAGCCCCATTTACGCAGGGTGAGCGCATAGGCATCCAGATCAACAGGCGACCCATCGACCACCAGAATTTTTGGCGCACTCCCCTGGCAGGGAAAAACAGACACGAGGGGCGGCCTATCTGACTGCTTGCAAGGCAGAAGTCACATCGGGATACAACGTAAACTGCCTGTCCATGCGCGAGAGTTCAAACATCAGCTTGACCGACTTTTGCATGCCAGCCAGAACCAGGTGCGCCTTGTTGGCGGACGTGTTTTTAAGAATGGCCACCAAGCTGCCCAAACCACCGGAGTCTACCAGCTTGACATCGGTGAGATCGAGCACAAATTTGTTGTGGGACTCCAGCCGCGAACCTACCGAATTGCGGATAACCGTGCCAACCGCGCTGTCCAGTCGAACAGAATCAACCTTGATCACACACACCTGATCACTTTCTTCAATGGAAACCATAATCCTGATTGCCCCTTTGACAGAATGAAAAAGCCCCCGTACAAAGTGTATAAGCGCTTGATAATTGCATGCACGCAGGCTACCTTTACTAACACCATACGCGAAACACTACCACCTTGAATATACCTAAAAACATGCCTGCCCTGTTTGGAGTATGCTACCGTCAACACTGTTTCTCACACTGATTTAACAAATACGCTTTCCCAGGACCGCCAGGCACAACATGAAACACCGCTTCATGCAATTTTTCATTCTTTTACTGCCCACCCTGTTGTTGTTTTTTTCGCCTTTGATTGCAGCCCAGGAAGGTTCGGAAGCACGCACTTTAAGCTTTGCCCAAATGGGTAACCCGCAAGGCATACAACTCAGTGGCATTCACACCACAACCACACTGAATGCCGGGGTACGCCTGGATGAGCTCATCAAGCAGGCGCGCATGAACCTCAAGCTGATATACCCACCGGGCATGAAGCATGAACAATCGTTTCTGAACGTGCGGGTAAACGGCCAAACCGCAGGCGTTGTACAGTTGTCGCAAGCACAGGCGGGCATCTACCACAATGTGGAACTAGAACTT
>JAAURO010000186.1 GCA_012032215.1 Limnobacter sp. | reverse complement strand
AGGTATAGCCCTGGTAAAGGGCGATAGCCGTTACCGCCACACCAAACACCACGCTTTTAATGACACCATTCAGCACATCGGCCAGCACATCGACTCCGGCTTGCATTTGCGACCAAAAGGCGCCGGAATCTATGCCTATCAGCAAGACGCCCACTACGTAGCCCCCGAAAACACCCACAGCACTAAACAGCGCGGCCAGCAAGGGCATGGACACCAGGCCTGCCACCCAGCGCGGGGCGAGTATGCGGGCCTGTGGGTCTACGGCCATAAGTTCCATGGCGGCCAGTTGTTCACCTGCTTTCATGAGGCCGATTTCGGCGGTCAGCGAGGTGCCTGCCCGCCCTGCAAACAGCAAGGCAGCCACTACAGGCCCTAGCTCGCGCACCAGCGACAATGCCACCAGCAAACCCAGCGCCTGCTCGGCACCGTAGCGTTGCAGGGTGTAATAGCCTTGCAGTGCCAGCACAAAGCCCACAAAGAGGCCCGACACCACAATAATAATGAGCGAATAATTGCCAATGAAGTGAATTTGGTCGATTACAAGTCTGGGCCGAAGCAGCGCACGCGGCAACAACAAAAACAGCTTCAGCACAAAACGGGCAAAGGCGCCCAATCCGCCCACCACTTTCAGGGTGCCTGCGCCCAGGTTTGAAATCAGCAAAACCGGATTCATGCGAAATCCTTTTCCAGAGCGGGTGCCGGATAATGAAAACCTACCGGACCCTCGGGTTTTCCGTGAATGAATTGCTGCAGGTGCTCATCGGGATTAGCAGCCACTTCCTGCGGCGTGCCTTGCGCCAGCACTTTGCCATCGCCAATAACGACTACGTGGTCGCTGATGTCGAAAGATTCGTGAATGTCGTGCGTAACCACTAACGAGGTGGCACCCAGTGCATCGTTGAGGGTGCGGATTAAATTGGCAGTGAGCCCCAGCGAAATGGGGTCGAGCCCGGCAAAGGGTTCGTCGTAAAAAATCAGCTCGGGATCGAGCGCAATAGCGCGGGCCAAGGCCACCCGGCGGCCCATGCCCCCGGAAATTTCAGAGGGAAACAGGTGCGCGGCACCGCGCAGACCAACGGCGTGCAGTTTAAGCAGCACCAAATCGCGAATGGCAGATTCAGGGAGATCTGCGTGTTCGCGCAGCGGAAAGGCCACGTTGTCGAATACCGACAAATCGGTAAACAGGGCGCCAAACTGAAACAGTACGCCAATGCGCTTGCGAAAGGCATACAGCCGGGCTTCGGTGGCCGACACCATGTTTTGCCCCAATACGGTTATTTGGCCGGAGTTAGCAGCATATTGGCCGCACATTAAGCGTAGTAGCGTGGTTTTACCCGAACCAGATCCACCCATTACAGACACCACCTTGCCCCGTGGAATATCCACGCTGAGGTTTTTGAGAATAAGGCGATCGCCGTAGCCGAAATCGACTTGTTTCAATTGTGCGGCAAGTTCCATGAAGGCGAGGCCCGCTCTGTGTGTGAAGGTAAAAGCATTCTAGCGCATATTCCGTATAAATGAAGCTCCATTACTGCCCTACTGTTTACGCAATGGTTGAATAAGCGTGCGGCTGAGGGGTTGAATCCTCACTCTTTTTGCACCCTTATGGGGTAGCTCGTGACACTTTTCATATAACACTTTGTACACCACCCGGTTTACAAAGCATTTACAGTCTGCGCATTCCTTAACTTTTTACTGATGTATGCAACGCTTGTTTGGCTTTTGTACCCGCAGTGTGCCTGCCCTGTTGCCGTTGTTGCCCTTGTTGCTGGTAAGCGCTTGTGCCTCGAACCGGCCCCCACCCGTTGCCCCCAACCCAGAGCAAACCAGTCTGCCCGCACCGCTGGAATGGTGGTTTGCCGATGAGCCGGGGCCAACAGAACCGGTGGCCTCACCGACCGATCCAGAAAGCCTGAGTCTGCAAGTGGAAAACCTGCCTGCAGCACACTTGCTGGGTGTGGTGCAGCAGGAACTGGGCCTGAGTTTTGATTACGACGACTGCGGGATGCTGCCGGTTAGCCTGACAGCCCAACACATGCCGCTTACACAGCTTATGAATATTGTGGAGGCTCAAACATCTTCCACATTAAGCCGGGTGGGAAAGCACCTGCAACTGCGCTGCGAACAACGTGAATTGCGTTTGTATTCGCTGGATTATCTGGCGCTGAACCGGCGCATGAGCGATTTTGCAGGGCTGAGTTCTTCGCTGGGGTCGCAGGGGGACAACTCCTCTGACCGCAGCCCTTCGGGCAACCGCTCCGAACTTAAATTGAGCAACGAACAAGTGCATGAGGTGTGGGAACATCTGGAGTCGCAGGTAAGCCGATTGCTCGACCCCGATCAAACCGTGAATTACACGCAAAATTTCTGAGTTCTTCCAAAGACCGGGAGCGCGATTACCAAAACAACAAGGGGCTGGACAGCTTAACCGCCAGTTCAGAAAGCGGATTTCAGATCACCAAAACGAAAAAATCCACTTTATCGGGCCGCGTCATTGCGCACCCGGAAAGCGCCACACTGGCGGTGCAGGCAACACCCAGCGAGCACCGCAAGGTTCAGGAGTGGCTGAACACCATCGAGGCCCGGCTGGCAAGGCAGGTGCGGGTGGAAGCCGTGATTGCCGAGGTCAGCCTGAACCAGGATTACCGGCGCGGCATTGACTGGTCGCTGATTCGCCAAGGCAGCCGCACGCTGGGCCTGAATGTGCAGGGCAGCGAAATACAAAACCCCACATTCACTTTTAGCCTGGCCGGGCAAGCCGGCAAGGTGGATGTTAACCTGGTGTTTCGGCTGCTGGAGCAATTTGGGCAAACCACGGTGGTGTCGTCGCCACGGGTGGTTACCTTGAACCAGCAGCCCGCCGTGTTAAAAGTTATCGACAACCGGGTGTATTTCACCACGGATGTGCAAACCACTGCCCCCACCAGCACCAACCCTGCATTTTCTACATTCAGTACCAAAGTTAATACGGTGCCGGTGGGCTTTTTAATGACAGTAACACCACAGATTTCGGACGACCATTTTATTCAGTTGCGGGTGCGGCCCACCTTAAGCCGCATTGTGAATTTTGTCACCGACCCCAACCCGGCACTGCAGCAGTTGTCGGTGGTGAGCCGGGTGCCCGAGGTACAAACCCGCGAGCTGGAATCGCTTTTAACCCTGCAAGATGGCGAGCTGGCTTTGCTGGGCGGCCTGCGGCAAACCACTTTGCAAAACAGCACCAGCGGCATTCCGGGCACACCCAGCGCCCTGTATCCCGTGTTGCAATCGGAAGCCGACAGCAGCGGCCAAACCGAACTGGTTATTTTGCTGCAAGCCAGCGAAATACCTCTGCCCTCGGGCAATAAAAAACAGGTAACCAAAAACCGAGCTTTCCACTTTGCTGGCGCAGGCACGCGAATTTTTTGTGAATGGCCAAAAGGCCAGTGCAGTGTCGCTGCTGGGGCAAGCCAAAAACAAATACCCGGAATCCGTGGCCATTGCCGCCAACCTGGCAGTGGTTGCAATCAGCCAGTCCGATTGGGAAACGGCTGCCACCTGGCTAGACCAGGCAACCGTGTTGTGTCAAGTCCGGCAATGCGATTACCGACTGCCCACCCTAACAGCACTGACACAAGCGAGGGGACTCTGAGCACACTGCCTGCATTAAACCCCGAAGACTGCCGCACCTGGCAAAGCCTGCTGACAGCTGCCGCGCCACTGGGCTGCACCGATTTGCATTTGTCGCCACATGCCCATGGGTTTGATATTCAAGCCCGGATTGCAGGGCGGGTGCAGGTGTTGCACGTGTTGCCACTGGCGGCAGGACAGCAATTGATCAGCGCGATTAAATCGTCGGCCCGGCTGAACATTGCGGAAACACGCCGCCCGCAAGATGGTCTGCTGGCTTGGGCCAAACAACCCGTGCGGGTGGCCTGCCACCCTTGCCTGCATGGCGAAGTGCTGGCCTTGCGGCTGTTGCAGCGCAATCCACCAGAAGGCCTAGCCAACCTCGGCCTGACTGAGCGCACGCAGGATTACTTGTTGCAGGCCGCATTGCCGCACCACGGGCTTACCTTGCTGACCGGCCCTACTGGTTCGGGAAAAACCACGTTGCTACACGCGCTGCTGAATCAAATGGGTTTTTCCCGCGGGCGCGTCATGACCCTGGAAGACCCGGTGGAGTATTTAAACCCTGCATTTACCCAAACCGACTTGTCGCAATTGCCGCACATGACTTTTGTCACAGGCTTGAAAAGCCTGCTGCGCCAAGACCCAGATACCATGGTGGTGGGCGAAATCCGCGATGCCGAAACCGCGCAACTGGTGGTAAGCGCAGCACTGACTGGCCACCGTGTTTTAAGCACCTTGCATGCGGGTTCTTGCCGGGCAGCACTGTTGCGCCTGGAAGATTTGGGCATTCAATCAGCCGCACTGGAAGAAACCCTGAATGGCCTGTTCAATGTGCGCCTGAACCACAAAGGTGGCAAACCCACGCTAGGCGTGGAGCACCATGTGCGCAATGCGCAGCCGGGTGGCTGGTCGGTCGGGCAAAGTGTGCTTGCACATGCAAGCGCGGGGCAAAACCCATGAACAGCACCCTTTCATGACTGCATGGCTTAAAACCATTTCCATGTGCTTGGCCCAACCGCGTATTTCGGCGCTGTCATGGCGCACGTGGGCGGGGCATTTTTGCACGCTGCTGCGCGCAGGCATTCCAGTTTCGGAAGCCTTGCTGCTGAGCCAGAAACTGTTGCCATCGGCAGAAAAAAACCTGTCGAAGCTGCTGGAGC
>JAAURO010000185.1 GCA_012032215.1 Limnobacter sp. | reverse complement strand
AACGAGTTCGCGATCAAACGGCAGGCTGTTCCATGGGCAAGGCCCAGTTCCTGGGCAATTGCATCGCGGCAGAACAGGGCATTGGCTGGCAAATTGCCCCGGCTTTGTTTCAAGGCGGTTAGTTCGGTTTCTATGTTTTTGGCTTCGGCCTCCAGGGTGCTGGCGTGTATGGCAGTTTGAAGGCGAGCCTGCTCAAGCTGTTCAATGTGCCTGGCGAGTTCTTCCAGCCGGGCTTTCAGCCTGGTGTGCAAATCCAGGAAAGCGTTGGAGTGCGCGGGCATTTTGAAATGCAATTTGCCGATCCAGTTCTGATAGGCTTGGCGCAATTCACGGGTTTGCTGCAACTGCATGCGCGTGGTGCGCATTTTTTGTTCCAGCAAGGCGATTTCTCCGGTTTGAAGCTGCGCAAGCTGGGCGCGAATGTCTTCCAGCCGCTGGCTTGCATGGTGCTCGCTGCTGCGCAGGGTTTGCAGTTCCTGGTTTAGCCGTTCAATGTGGGTTTGTTCGCTGCTTGCTTTTTCATGCAGATTAATTACCAGCCCGGTGCGAATCCAGTGTTCGCCCACCAGGTTTTTTTTATCGAGTCTTTCCAGCGCCTGCTGCGAAAACCGGGTTGCTTCGTAGCAGGCTTTAAGCGCCTGAAAGGCTTCTATCTGGGCTTGAATGCGCGCCAGCCGGGCCTCTGTTTCAGCGCAGTTGTCAAACGACTGGCAAATGCGTTCAATTTTGTAGCCCACGGTGTTTTCTTCGTTTTCAGCCGTGTCTATGATCAAGAAGTCTTTGACAAACTGATTCACATCATCAATGTGTTTAAGCGAAACCGAGTTGACCAGAAAATCCAGTGCTTCCAGGCCGGGCAAGCCAACCTCGTTGGCAAAAGCCTGGCGAAACTCTGTGCTGGTGGTGGTTACCAGCACGTGCTCGTCCAGTTTTGCAGGGTGCGCTTAAGAGCACGGGCTTCCAGATCGGTTTTGAAATGGGTGGAAATTGAAAGGCGGGCTGTGCTCAGGATAAACCGCTTTGCAATGGTTTTGCTGCCCTTTTGATCCACGGTAAAAATGCCCACGGCAGTGACCACATCGTCAAAGCCCTCACGCACAAACTGCATTAAAACAATGGAAACGGTGTTTTCATCGCGAAGGTACAAGGAGCGGGTCACCGAAGAGCCCATTTCTGCACCTTCACCATATGCCCCTCGCACGTAAGAGTAAATAGTGCGAGTGCCCTTGGACCCTTCGGCGCTGGCGGCATTCAGTTTAACGCTGCGCTGGTTGGAAAGCAGTGCCTGCACGGCATCGGCAATGGTGCTTTTTCCAGCACCGTTGTCGCCAATTAGCAGATTGGCCTTGCCATCGGGTCGGTAGGTCCACACTGAATCAGAAAAAGGCCCCCAGTTCAAAAGCTCGATGGCTTCCAGGACATAACCGCCTTTTCTTTGCAGATTGTATTCAAATGCGCTGTTGTTCAGTGCGTCCAGATTCAGGGCAGAAAGGCTTACCGGGGCAGGTTGGGGCGCATTGCCGGCATGGTTGGCACGAACAGGGGTGTTTGGGGGGGCATTCATGGTTTGGGCGAAGCAGTGGTGGTTTGTGGTGAGGCCTGTTTGGCTGGTGTGGCCTTTGGCCGCGAGGCAGAACGACTCTGCGCGCGCACCTTGAGCGTGCGCTTGCCAGTAGGCGCTGTTTCAAAATACGTGCGCACCTGCTCTTGGAAGTCTTCCAGAACCTTGGCGTTTACAAAGCGGTTAAACAAGGGACGCACTTCGTACAGGGCGCTGATTGCGTTTTTTGAGTCTTCGGTGCGGATGATCTTCAGGCAGCCGTATTGCACCAGTGTTTCGCAATTGCTTTTCAGTTTTTGATACCAGTTGTTGCGGTTAGAACCCGGTTCTATGGCCAGCTCCAGCTGGTCAGAGAGTTCTGGCAGGGTAAAGCGCAAACGGCGGCCATCGGTTTGCTCGGTGGCGTTAATCTGCAACTGGCGAATACACACCATTACCAGGCTGTTAAAAAAGCTGAGTTCTGCATTGCTGTTCAGGCCGTCCATGGCGTAGTTGTTTTCAGCCATGCCTGGCTGCCCGATTTCGCGGTAAGCCTCGGACAGATCGGTGACGTAAATCATGCCGTCTTCGTGTGTAACCGATACTCCGCGCCCAAAATGCGCCATGGCGCGCGTCAGGCGCTCGCGTTGGCGCAGTGCCAGTTCCCATTCTCGCTGGCTGTCTTCCTGATACAGCACACCTTTGGTATACAGGCGATGCGCCAAAGCGGGAAAGGCGAACAGGTCTTCGTCTTCCCGTGAAGAAAAATCACCAGCTACCGATTCACCCAGTAGCTTGCGGAATTTTCTGGAGTTGTTGGTGTATTCACCGTCTCTGCCCTGGGTGCTGTTCTGGTAAATCGAAACCTGTGTGTCGTCGCCCACCCACGTGCTGGCTGTTTTCTGAAATGGGCTGTATTGCAGTTCTTGTGGCTCTTCCAGATTTTCCTGCGTCTCCTGCGTTTGTTCATCGCGCTGCAAGGCCTTTTGCATGTCTTCGGCCAACTTGCGTGAATCGTGGTGATTATGATTCATAGGAGGTTTCCTGTTCTGGAATGGGTGCCCGCAAGCCATGCGATTCTAAATGGGCTTGCACGGTGGAAAGAAAATCGGGTGCCAATTGCATGATTTCCTGCGTGCCCGTTTTTTGCAGGCGGGTATGCCACTTTAGAAGGGCTTCCAGCATGAAAGGAGATTTCAGAATCTGGCTATTCACTGCAAAGTTGCGCACCTGCATTTTTCGCATGGGAATGGAAGCAGAACTGTTTTCTGCGCTGGGCTGGGCGCTGCACTGCCAGTGCACCCAAAAGGTATGAAGTTCACGCGCAAACTGTTCTTGTTTAAGTGGTTCGGTGGCACCGCTGGCAAGGTTTTCCAGGCCAACCATCAAAAAACTGAGCGCATCGCTGAAGTGCTGCAGTTTAGGCTGGTTCAGGGGCAGTTCCCGGTGTTCAAACTGCTGGTACATTTCGTGCAGAAGAATGGTTTTGCGGGACTGCGCATACCTTGCCTGGCTAAAAAACCAGAAGATTTTCAGATAAGTGTGGGTTTTAGATTGGCAGGAAGTTCTTTGCCCTTGAGTACATCGGCCTGGTCGAAGCTGGCCAGCCCCTCCTGTATGGCCTCCAGATTGTGGCGTGTTTCATCGCGCACCTGCCACAAACTGCGCAGCATGATGTTCTGGGTTTGGTTGCCAAGTGCTTTCAGGCGAATGCCTGGCAGGGTTTTGTGGTTGGCAACTTCACTGAAAACAACTCCTGCTCGCCCACCTGGTTCATCAGGCCTGCAATGGCACGTTTGGCCTGCTTGAATTCGTGGCTGCCCTGGCTTTGTGCAAAAATGCGAATGTTGTCGTTGACCTTGCCGAATCGTTCGTTGGCACTGGATGCCTCTTTGTTCATGCGGGGCAAAAGGGCTTTCAGGCGCTGGCGCCTGGCAGGTTCAAGAACGCGTATTTTTTCGTGAGAAAGAACCTGGCTCAGGCAATAAAACAGCTCGCGCTTTTCACGTTCCATACCCAGCATGTCGTAAAAGGCATCGAAGCTTTCATACTGCTGGCTCGTGCGCAGCGATTCCAGTGCTTCAAAAACCAGTTGCGCCCCTTCCAGACCTTCGAGCGCCTTTTGGCTGACCTGTTTGCGGATTTCCTGGTCTTTTTGGCGGGCAATGGCACCGATGTATTTTAGCTCGTTGATAAAGCTCTCGCCATCGCGCAGGGTTTCCTGAAAAAGCTCTTGAATTTCGTTGTCTGAGGCAAGCTCGATTTCGTGTCCGGCTTCCAGTTCAGCCAACCGGTTTTGTTTGCTTGCAATTTCGCGGCGCAACCGCTCGGCCAGCTTGTGCCGGTCTTCGTACAGGCTGCGGTAAAACAACTGCGCAATGTTGACAAACATGCCCAGCCGCGTTTTGGCGCCCACGTGGGTTACTTCGCCTACATTGGACACAAAATTCAGAACTTCCAGAATTTCTGTGGGCACATTGACCAGTTTGTCGGAAGGGTCGCTGGCGTTTGGTTCTGTGGCTATCCAGCGGTTTTGCACCCACTGGCTCAAGTAATATTTGGCAGGTTTGTCGGTGGGCTCGCGCACGCCCTGTACGGCCAGCACCTTGAAGAGTTCTTCCAGATCTTTGCTGGCCTGGGAAAACGGAATGGCCGAAGCCGTATTGGCAAACACGGCTTCTACAAAAGTAAGTACCTCAGCCAGTTGCTCGCTGCGCAACAGCGCAAGGCCAGCAGACTGGGACTTGCGGGTTTGTATGTGCTGAAAAAGTGAAGTGCTCAAGCCTGTGGTTTTTGAAAATTTAATTAAACAGGGGGTTATTCTAGTTTGTGGCGGGTGTTTTCAGGGCGCTAGAGGGCAAAACAAGGGTAAAATTTTCAGGATGCCAGCGCCTAGGGAACCTCTGATCAACTCCCCCACCTCCCGGCAACCAATTGAGCAGTTAAAATAGCGGCAAGCACCCGTCCAACCCCAGCCCGCGAACATCATGACCCAGACCAGCTTTCCAGCCTCGAATACAAGCTCAAAAAAAAGCAGACCCGGCGAGAAAGGTTTCTCAGCGAAATGGAACAGATCATCCCCTGGCAAGACCTGCTGAAAGCCATAGAACCCTACTACCCCAAAACCGGAAAACCCGGCAGGCAACCCATGCCCCTGCAAAGCATGCTACGCATCTACTTCATGCAGCAATGGTACAAACTGTCAGACCCCGCCATGGAAGACGCCCTGTACGAAATACA
>JAAURO010000184.1 GCA_012032215.1 Limnobacter sp. | reverse complement strand
TGCCGCTCATCATACGCGCGTCCATCCGTTCGTGCTGCTGCAAGAGCCGACCGTCATCTATTACATCAGCGGTTTCATCAACAGCGTGCGGATCATTATTTGGACGGCCGCCCGCACAGCGAGGCCGACATCGTCGTGCCGAGCTGGAACGGCGAGTCGATCGGCCGCTGGGAAGGCGACACGCTCGTCGTCGATACGAAGTATTTCCCGGGGCATCACCATTGGCTCGACCAAGGCGGCGCGAGCATCCCCGCGAGCGACGCGCTGCACATCGTCGAGCGCATCCGCCTCATCGAGAACGGCGAGACGCTCGAGATCGAGTACACGCTCACCGACCCCAACGAAGCTTCAAGGGCGAGCTGGAAGATGACGAAGCGCTTCAACCGCCTGCACGACGTCGACATCGCCGAGGTCGAGTGCAATCCCGATCTCAACGAGAATTTGCCGGCGACCTCGTCGGAATCGCTGATTCGCTGACGGAGAACGACCATGAGACTCGCAGCCGCAACTATCGCCGCACTGCTCGTCGCCACGACGGCGCTCGCCCACCACCGAAGACCAGGATTCCGGTGTATTGGTAGTTGGTGTGGGAGCACTCATGACCAACCTGGCGCGGTGCTGCCGCCCAGCCCCACCCGATCCAATCATCGGTTTGTAACGCGTGGCAAAGGGTTTCCATTCACCGGCTGGGCTGCCCCAATCTGGCAGAAGTCATGCGCACGCAACCCGAGCGCCTAATAGAAACCAGCTGGGGAGCCTCTGAAGGGCTGCACTACCCAGTAGACATTGCCGTATCTGCCAACGACCGGCAAGGTCTGCTGCGCGACATCACCGAGGTGTTTCCAAAGAAAAAATCAATGTCACCAGCGTGCAAACTGAAAGCACGCGTGGGGTCGCCAAAATGCAGTTCACCGCCGAAGTAATCAGCGGAGAACAACTGAAAATGTGCCTGGATCGGCTGCTGGAAATAGACGCTGTGTTTGAAGTGCGGCGACGTTAACCCCAAACCCGCAACCGTTGCCGCCCGAAAAAACCCAGCAGCAATTCACTGGTCGTTGTAGACCGCTTCAATGGTTTTTTCCATGGCGGGCCAGGCCGCATAGGCCTTTGCATGTTCAACCAGCACAGACACCGCATACCACTGCCCCGACTTCCCGCGCACGTAGCCTGCCACCGCTTTCACGCCATCCAGGCTCCCGGTTTTCAAATACGCGTAATGGCCCACGTTGCGCACCTTGCGCGCCAAAGTGCCACTGGCCCCTGCACGTGGCAGGCTGGCCAGAAAATCCGGAAAATCAGCTCGCCCGGCCACATATTGCAAAAACTCGTTTAAACCTTGGGCGGTAATTTTTGTGCCACGTGCCAAACCCGACCCGTTTTCAAAAAACCAGCCTTGGGTGTTTATTGTCTCGGCATTCAGCCAAGCCTGCATCTGGGTGTTAAACGTACCGTCTTCAGGTGTGGTGGCCAGCTCTAGTTGGCGGGCCATCACGTTGCTGGACCACTTGTTGACCTCTGCAATTAAATTGCGCACCGGTTCGCCGTAGTGGGTATACAGGCTAACCGATTGCAAAGGGGTTTTGCCTTCCACCATTTTTCCGTTCCACTGGCCCCCCAGCGAAGCCCATATTTCACGAAACCAGCTCTCCCACAGCCAATCCTGATAAGCAACGCGAATGGGCAACACCGCAGAGCCACACTGCAGCGGGTAATTGCCTGCCACCGTTACCACCACGTTGTCGGCCGATTGCTTAAACTTCACATCCAGGCCGTTTTTCCAGGCCCCACAACCGCCTTTCAAACCATTGAGTTCCGATACAAAGGCCCAGCTGTGTGGCGCCTGCCTGCCCGACACCCGAATAGCAGGGCCATTCACTTCGATGTCAAGCATCATGGCCCCGTGGTTCATCAGCAACGCATCGGGCTGGGCATGATAGGCGCGGTGAGGCGCATCGTCGAAGGCCTCACCCTCTTCATCGCCACCCAAAAGCCCCTCATCGGCACTGGCAAGCCGTTTGAACACGGTTTTGTCGAGCACCACATTCCCTTGCAGAGTGCGAATTCCCCGGTTTCTTAGCTCATGAAGCGCCGACCACAGGTGGGTGGTAAAAAAAGTGGGGTCGCCAGAGCCACGAATATACAGTGGACCTTGAAGTACCCCATCTACGGGCTCAGCCGTGGCCTGGAAATCAGTGGAAAAGCGGTATTCGCTGCCAAAACGCTCCAAGGCATAGGCCGTGGTAAACACCTTGGCCACCGAGGCCGGGTTGCGCAACGTGCGTGCGTTGTAGCCCCAGGAAGATGCCCGTCGGTTGACCTGTGGTTCGAGCGGGGTTACCTGCACAGAAAACCCTACACGGTCGATGCCCACCCCGGAAAATGCCTTAAGCACAGCTTCGGGCGGATCGCTTGAACGCGCAACTGCAGGCAAGCTCCACAAAGCCAGCGCGGCCAAACCCAGTGTGAACAAACGATTTGTAGCTGACATGCCCTTCCCCATTGGTTTCAGGCTTACAGCATAGCAGTGGTGAAGTTAAAAAATGCCCTGAACAAGCCGATAGAACCCAGCCTTTTAAAAACGGCTGGGCTACCCATTTACAGCGTTAAGCCGCGTTAAGTGGTGTTTTTGCGCTCAGAACGGCGTTCCCAAGGGCGCGCAGAACCGGAAGAAGAAGGCTGAGGCGAAGGCGGCACAGCTTCTGGCATGGATACAGGTGCACCGGATTTGTCAGAATGTACGTCTGGAGGTTGTGGCGCAGAACCAGCACCAGACTGACTGGGCGCAGCGCTGGCTCAGCAGAGGGTTCCGGTGCGGCAGAAGTCCGGCCCAACTGGGAAGGATCCCAACGCGGACGCTCGGCACCCACTGGGGGGGCGGCACCCGCCGCATCGTGTTGCTGCCCCGCAGCACCCGGGGAATCCGCACGCACAGAGGGCGCAAAACCACCTTGTGGCCCCCCAGGGCTAAAAGACGACTGTTCAACCCTGGGTGCCACTACCTGCAGATTGTTGGCCATCATGTAGTCGTTCATGTCGCGCCAGCCTTGAAACACACCCGCCTGGTGGGCTGTGGGGTTAAGCACAAAACAGTCTTCCAGGGCCCGCCCGGAGTGCCGACACGCCGCTCCAATAGCCTTGCTGTCGTCAAAGCTCAGGCGTTTGTCCATGCCTGGAATTTGAGACAAATCACAAGAACTGAGCATGCTTGTTACGCTCAGAATAAGCACCAATTTGAGTTTTCGCATAGCGTATACCTCTGTCAGCATGGCGTTTCAGGCGTTACACCCCCTACGCTGCCGATCATTAAAACGATCCTTCATAGCCAGTTAACGGCAGAAAATACGGGATCCTGAGAACAATCTGGGGGTGGGTTAATCTGGGGGTGGGTTAATTACGCTGCCCTTTATTGAATCTTCTTGCAACACGGCCTAAACCTCTGTACACTTGCCCACTTGCAAATCAACGAGCCGTTTTGTAACTTCTCTCTTGGCTGTGTTGGGTTGCTGTATTGCCCCGCTTGTTCGGGCCGTTACCCATCGTCCGCCATTGCCTGCCGCGTTTCGTTCCTGGTTATTTGCCAGGCCACGCACCGTTTCTCGATTTCTGGTTGCCGATGTGTTTTTTATTCAATCAGGAATTGTATGTCTACCCCTTTTTCAGAAATGGGCCTTGCGCCCGCATTAGTTCAGGCACTTGAAGGCCTGAACATCTCTACCCCTACGCCTGTACAGTCAGAAATCATTCCTCGCGCCCTTAAAGGCGGCGATTACATGGTCAGCAGCAAAACCGGCAGCGGTAAAACCATCGCCTTTTTAATGCCTGTGCTGCAAAAAATGCTGGCTGATTCACAAAGCCCACTCAATGCGCTTAACGGCCCCGAAACCCTGGTGCTTTGCCCCACGCGCGAACTGGCGCAGCAAGTAAGCCAAGACGCCATTGAGCTCGTTCGCCATGTAAAAGGCCTGCGTGTGGCTTTGGTGGTGGGCGGCATGCCTTATGGCAAGCAAATGTCTGCACTGCGCGGTGCCCGCCTGGTGGTAGGCACGCCTGGCCGCCTGCTCGACCTGGCCCGCCAACGCAAGCTTGATTTGTCCAGCGTTGCCCATTTAATTGTTGACGAAGCCGACCGCATGCTTGATTTGGGCTTTTCCGACGACCTCAAAGAAATCAGCCGCCTGTGTGGCAACCGTTCGCAAACGCTTATGTTTTCTGCCACGTTTGCCAAGCATGTTACCGGCCTGGCCAATGCCATCATGAGCAACCCCGAGCGCGTAGAGCTTTCTGCCGGTCACGAGGCCAACACCGACATTACCCAAAAGCTGCATTGGGCCGATGGCTTTGCCCACAAGAAAAAACTGCTGGCACATTGGTTAGGCCAACCCGATCTGGATCAAGCCGTGGTATTCACCAGCACGCAAGCCGATGCCGAGCGCCTGGCCGATGAATTGGGCGAAAGCGGCTTTTCTGTGTGTGCCCTGCACGGTGCCATGCCACAAATGGTGCGTAACCGCCGCCTGAACAGCCTGCGCAATGGCAGCACAAAAATTCTGATTGCCACCGATGTGGCTGCTCGTGGCCTTGATGTTGCCACCATCAGCCACGTGTTTAACTACGGCATGCCCATGAAAGCCGAAGACTACGTGCACCGCATTGGCCGAACTGGCCGTGCTGGCCGCAGTGGCGTGGCCGTTACCCTGGCGCAGGCCGATGATCAAGGAAAAATCCGTGAAATCGAACGTTTCATTCAGTCGAAAATCCCGGTAGAAACCATTGAAGGCCTAGAGCCTC
>JAAURO010000183.1 GCA_012032215.1 Limnobacter sp. | reverse complement strand
TGGGCGGTTGGTGCAGAAAGGAGCCCCCTCAGGGCTCCGGCGTCCGCACCAACCGCTAACCGCCAACCGCTATCCGCTTCCCTCTCTTTCCAGATAGACTGTCGGCCCGTCGTGATGACCGTGTCGAAGCGCCAGCTCGCACGGTCATTTGCATTCAACTCTCTCAGCGACGGTGCTCAAGATGACGCGTTATATCTGTGTGACCGGCGGTGTCGTTTCCTCGCTCGGGAAAGGCATCGCGGCAGCCTCTTTAGGCGCCATCCTCGAAGCCCGCGGCCTCAAGGTGAGCATGGTGAAGCTGGACCCGTACATCAACGTGGATCCCGGCACCATGAGCCCCTTCCAGCACGGCGAGGTATTCGTTACCGAAGACGGCGCCGAAACCGATCTTGATTTGGGCCACTACGAACGCTTTATCTCGGCCAAAATGAGAAAGGCCAACAATTTTACCACCGGTCAGATTTACGAATCGGTGCTACGCAAAGAGCGCCGTGGCGAGTACCTGGGCAAAACCGTGCAGGTTATTCCGCACATCACCAACGAAATTCAAGCCTTTGTAGAGCGGGGTGCACGCGCCGCCTGGGGCGGTGAAACCGATGTGGCCATTGTAGAAATTGGTGGCACCGTGGGCGACATTGAATCGTTGCCATTTCTGGAAGCCGCACGGCAAATGAGTTTGCGCCAGGGGCGTCAAAGCTGTTGCTTTGTGCACTTAACGCTGGTGCCGTTTATTGCCTCAGCAGGCGAACTTAAAACCAAGCCTACCCAGCATTCTGTGCAAAAACTGCGGGAAATCGGTATTTACCCCGATGCCTTGCTGTGCCGTGCCGATCGCCGCGTTCCCGATGACGAGCGCGCCAAAATTTCCATGTTCTCGAATGTGCCCCTGGAGGCCGTTATTTCGGTTTGGGATGCCGACACCATCTACAAAATTCCAGCCATGCTGGAAGCCCAGCAGCTCGACGACATTGTGGTGGAAAAGCTGGGCATCAGCGCGCCCAAAGCCGATTTGTCAAAGTGGGCGGAAATTGTGTATGCCCAGGAAAATCCCGAGCAGGAAGTCACCATTGGCATGGTGGGCAAGTATGTCGATCTTACCGAGTCCTACAAATCGCTAATTGAAGCGTTGAACCATGCCGGTTTGCACACCCGCACCAAAGTGAACATACGTTACATCGATTCTGAAGACATCGAATCCGAAGGCGCTGAAAGCCTGGAACGCCTGGACGCCATTCTGGTACCCGGCGGCTTTGGCAAGCGGGGCACGGAAGGCAAAATTCAGGCCATTAGGTTCGCCCGTGAAAACAAAGTGCCTTACCTAGGTATTTGCCTGGGCATGCAACTGGCCGTCATAGAGTTTGCACGGCATTGCGCCGGGCTTGAACATGCCAATTCCACCGAGTTCGACCCCGTGGCCCAAGCAGCCGGTCGTGGCACTCATTACCGAGTGGAAAGACGCCAGTGGCAATACCGAACGCCGCACCGAGCAATCCGATCTGGGTGGCACCATGCGGCTTGGTTCGCAACGTTGCCCCGTGGAATCAGGCACGCTGGCAGAAAAAATTTACGGCAGTGAAGTCAACGAACGGCACCGCCATCGGTATGAAGTGAATAACAATTATGTGTCCCAACTGGAAAATGCCGGGCTGCGAATTTCTGCCCGCACACCCACCGAAAACCTGCCTGAAATGATGGAACTTCCTGACCACCCTTGGTTTGTGGGTGTGCAGTTTCACCCGGAGTTTACCAGTACCCCGCGCGATGCCCACCCCCTGTTTTTGGCGTATGTTCGGGCGGCACGGGGGCACAAGCAGGCTCGGGTAGCACAGTAAGCCAATAAATTAACATTTAAAACGAAGAGGAAATTATGAGTGCGATTGTTGATGTGATTGCCCGCGAAATCATAGATTCACGCGGTAATCCTACTGTGGAATGTGATGTATTGCTGGAAAGTGGTGCCATGGGCCGAGCCTCTGTGCCGTCTGGTGCATCTACCGGCTCGCGCGAAGCCATCGAGCTGCGCGATGCGGATAAATCCCGTTACCTTGGAAAAGGCGTTTTGCTGGCTGTCGAACACATCAACACCGAAATTTCCGAAACCATCCTGGGTCTGGATGCCCAAGAGCAGGTGTTTCTGGATCAAACCCTGATAGATTTAGATGGCACCGAGAACAAAAGCCGCCTGGGCGCCAATGCCACGCTGGCGGTGTCCATGGCAGTGGCCAAGGCAGCCGCCGAAGAAACCGGCCTGCCCCTGTATCGTTATTTCGGTGGCATGGGCGGCATGAGCCTGCCCGTTCCCATGATGAACGTAATCAATGGGGGCGCACACGCCAACAACAATCTGGATTTGCAGGAATTCATGATTGTTCCGCTAGGGGCACCTACGTTCCGTGAGGCAGTGCGTTACGGCGCAGAAAACTTTTCATGCGCTCAAGCACATCCTGCATGAAAAAGGCTTGTCTACCGCGGTAGGCGATGAAGGCGGCTTTGCCCCTTCTGTAGAAAACCACGAGTCCGCCATCGAGCTTATTCTGCAAGCCATTACAGCCGCAGGTTTCGAGCCCGGCACCCAAATTGCCTTGGGCCTTGATTGCGCAGCATCGGAATTTTACAAAAATGGCAAATACGAACTCAAAGGCGAAGGCTTAAGCCTGGGTGCCGAAGAGTTTGCCAACTTGCTGGAAACCTGGTGCAACAAATATCCTATTATCAGCATTGAAGACGGCATGGCCGAAAACGATTGGGAAGGCTGGAAAATTTTATCCCACAAACTGGGCCGCAAGGTGCAACTGGTCGGCGATGATTTGTTTGTTACCAATACCCGCATTTTGCAAGAGGGCATTCAAAGTGGCATAGGCAATTCCATCCTGATTAAAATCAACCAGATTGGAACACTTACAGAAACCTTTGCCGCCATTGAAATGGCCAAGCGGGCGCGTTACACCGCTGTCATTTCTCATCGTTCTGGCGAAACCGAAGACACCACCATTGCTGATATTGCAGTGGGTAGCAACGCCATGCAGATTAAAACCGGGTCCATGAGCCGTTCTGACCGGGTGGCAAAATACAACCAGTTGCTGCGCATTGAAGAAGACCTCGGCGACATTGCCTTTTACCCCGGCCGCGCTGCGTTTTATAACCTCGTTTAAATCGGGCAGGGGGCGAACTTGTTGATGAGCAAGTGGTTCGTGGTGCCATGAACATCCGTCCTCTCACGGTGGTTTTACTGGTTTTGCTGTGCCTGCTGCAGTACCCGCTGTGGTTTGGGCGCGGTGGTGTTGGGCGGGTGCAGGAATTGGAAGAGCAATTGGCAGAACAGGAGTCGGTCAATGAGTCGCTGCGCTTGCGCAACAAACAGCTTGAGGGCGATGTGCGCAGCCTGAGCGAGGGTGTCGAAGCCATTGAAGAGCGCGCCCGAAACGATTTTGGAATGGTGCGCCAGGACGAAGTATTTATCCAGCTGGTGCAGCCGGACGAAAAAAAAGAAAATTTGAATTCCGTTCAGTAAACAAACCGTTTTAAGGTGCAACCATGAAAAAAACTCCCCGACTCTACGACTTCATCCAACACACGCAAACTGGCCGAGCTAAGCGTGGCTGCTCCTCAAGTGGTTGCGCACCGGGTGGCGCGCATGGCCACTGCCGGCCCTGTGCTTTCTGCGCGCGACAAAAAAGAATTCACCGGCATGGTGCAAGAAAAGCAGCTTGCTTTTAGCCAATCCTGGTTTGCCATGTGCATGGAAATAATGGCCATGCAACAGCGTTTTTATTTGTCCATGCTGGGCGGGCGTGCTCCGGCTCTGTCCACCCTATGGGGAGCTTCGGTATTCGCCAAGGGTTTGGCACCTATCCACCGCAAGGCAGTTAGCAATTCCAAGCGTTTGGGTGGGTTTTAACTGCCTAGATTCCCGCCACATGCAGCATTTTGCCGATTGAAAAACGGCATTCCACTTTCCGTGCGCCCCACAGCCCCAATTGTCTCTGCAAGGCCCGTTAAAAGGACTTTGTAAATGTAAAAATCAATTAAATTCAATGACTTGATTTACTACGGTTTCTGCAGGACCGAATGCATTTTTGACTGTTTTACCCTAATAGCCTACAACTGTGGCTGCGTTGTTTACAACGTATTTCCTGGTGGCAAGGCCTTTTTTAATACCTTGCTTTTTTTCCAGAATTGTTCACAGAAGTCACAGGAGGTTTACATGGCTGAGAAAATGTCAAGTGCCAAAGCCCTAAGGCTGCGTTCTACTGGTGGAGGAATTCAGTTCGATGCATTAAGCGAAGAGCTTAAATATCAAGTGGGCTTACTAGATGAAGATGAGCTGGCTGTTCTGGCCGGTATTAAGGAAAAACTCAATAGCGGTCTGGATGAAAAACTCAAGCGTGCGGCAGACACCGTAGGCGGTTTTGTCTGGTGATGTTTTTCATGTGATTCTTTCATTGGGGCCTGGCTGGGCAATAGGTGCTTTATGCCCGGTTTGTGCCCCATACTGCGGAGGTTGAGGTATGCATCTCGTTGAGTTGTTGTCTAGCCGGGCAGTGCCTGCCGCAGGCGTTTCCGTAGGCCTTACAAGACGTTGTCCCTTGCATTGCAGCCATTGCTCTACCAGTTCCACCATGCAAAGCGAAGAAATCGCTGGCAGTTTGCTGGAACTTTTTGTCGCGGGTTTACGCCAGAAAACCGGCCTGATTTTCTGGCCCTGTCAGGTGGAGAAGCCTTGCTGCGGCCTCGGCTGGTGCGTTCTTTGGCATTAAAAGCCCGTCAGGTGGGTACGCGTTCCAGCGTGTCTTTCCGGCT
>JAAURO010000182.1 GCA_012032215.1 Limnobacter sp. | reverse complement strand
TAACCGCGGGAGGGTCGCCTGCCCTGCCCCCAGCATAGCTTTGCAAGCCCACATGGATTTTTCCATTTAAGAAAGTGCCTGCTGTTAGCACCACCGTTTTTGCCTTGAATTTCAAACCAAGCTGAGTTACCGCACCCACCACTCGATCACCTTCCAACAGCAAGTCATCTGCGGCCTGTTGAAAAAGCGATAAATTGGCCTGGCCTTCTATCGTTGAACGGATAGCCTGCCGGTACAACACCCGATCTGCCTGTGCACGGGTGCCCGCACTGCCGGGCCTTTTGAAGCATTTAGAATACGGAAATGAATGCCTGATTGATCTGTGGCCAAGCCCATGGCACCACCCAAGGCATCTACCTCTTTTACCAAATGCCCCTTGCCAATGCCGCCAACCGAAGGATTGCAAGACATTTGCCCCAAGGTTTCAATGCTGTGCGTCAGCAAGAGCGTTCGGGCACCCATTCTGGCCGCAGCCAAAGCTGCCTCTGTACCGGCATGGCCGCCACCAACCACAATTACATCAAAACTTTCTGGGTAAAGCATACGTACTCCTACGCCCACGGTAAGGCAAGAGGCTGAATTATAAAGGCTTTGCCAAAAAACCTAAAGAGTAGAATTTAATGTTTCACGTGGAACATTTTTCGACTCAGCGTGTGCCATACTTTCAGTGAGTTGTGATGCTGAATTTTAATTGCCTCCGACGCATTTTCAGTGCTTCCGCATAGCCTTTACGCGCCTTCACCGCCTTTTCGCCGCTTCGGCATCGCCTTTGCACCGCTTTGTCGCTTGTATGCCGCCTTAAGCCCCAACCCCGGCTTGATGCCCCGGGTTCGAGGACTGTTCGAAACCCCGCCTGCGCTCTCGCTCTGGTCGGCGGCCGTTAACTCGCCCTCGCCCCTGACGGGGCTGCGGTGCTCAAACATGCCCGGCCTTCTTCCTCCCGCACCAAGAGCTTCGGCGGCGAACAGTCTTTTACTCACCCGGGGCAAACAAGCGCGGGCTTGGGGCTTAAGGCGGGTAGTGCTTGGCAGGCTGCGGATGCGGGTCCGCGTTCGGCGTTCGGCACACACCCAACGCGCCACAGCGTGAAAGCAGCCCCCGAAAGCACCGCATGAAAGGACAAAGGGCAGGCAAAATCCCAAGTGCAGTGCCCAAGCCCAAAATCTCTATGTTCCACGTGAAACACAAAAAAACGGGCGCCCACAACAGGCACCCGTTTTCATCCCCTCGACACCAGGGAAAGCCTTGATAAAAGCGCTCACAAACCGCGCTTTCTAGAAAACCAAATTAAGGCAACAATCGGTCGGCGATGGCTTCTTTGGTGTCCTCCAGCTCTTTCGGCAAATTGTGTTTCACTTTGCCAAAGAGTTCAGCATGTAACTCCAGCTCTTGCTGCCAAGCTGCTTTGTCGATAGCAGTAATAGATTCGAATTGCTGTTTAGAGAAATCAAGCCCCTCCCAAGACAAATCCTCGTAGGCAGGAGACACGCCAAACACATGCTCATACCCGGCGCCTTGGCCCTCTACTCGCTCAAGAATCCACTTCAAAACACGCATGTTTTCACCAAAACCAGGCCAAATAAAGTGCCCTTCGGCATTGGTGCGAAACCAGTTAACACAAAATATCTTGGGCAATTCGGCGCCTTTGGCACGCAGCTCAGCGCCCAGCTTGAGCCAGTGCGCAAAGTAGTCGGCCATGTTGTAACCGCAGAAAGGCAGCATTGCAAAAGGATCACGGCGAACCACGCCTTGCTGACCAAACGCGGCAGCGGTGGTTTCGGATCCCATGGTGGCAGCCATGTATACGCCCTCTACCCAGTTGCGGGCCTCTGTTACCAACGGCACGGTTGTCGAGCGGCGACCACCAAAAATAAAGGCGTCTAAAACCACGCCTTCTGGGTTGTCCCAGTTGGCATCTATCACGGGATTTTGCTCGGCACTTACGGTAAAGCGGGCATTGGCATGGGCAGCCTTGCGTCCACAATCGGGCGTCCAGTCTTGGCCAGTCCAGTCGACCAAGTGAGCAGGAGCTTCTTTGGTCATACCCTCCCACCACACATCGCCATCATCGGTTAAAGCCACATTGGTGAAAATAACGTTGGCATTGAGTGAGGCCATGCAATTTTTGTTGGTTTTTTCGTTGGTGCCTGGGGCCACACCAAAATAGCCCGCCTCGGGGTTAATGGCACGCATTTTTCCATCGGGGCCGGGTTTAATCCAGGCGATGTCATCGCCAATGGTGGTGACTTTCCAGCCAGACATAGAAGCAGGCGGAATAAGCATGGCAAAGTTTGTTTTGCCGCAGGCAGAGGGGAAAGCCGCCCCTACGTGGAATTTTTGCCTTCTGGGGACGTTACACCCAAAATCAACATGTGTTCAGCCAGCCAGCCTTCATCGCGACCCATGGTAGAAGCTATGCGCAAGGCAAAGCACTTCTTGCCCAGCAGGGCATTGCCGCCGTAACCCGATCCATACGACCAGATTTCACGCGTTTCCGGGTAATGCACAATGTATTTGGTCTTGTTGCAAGGCCACCCTACATCTTTTTGGCCATCTTGCAACGGGGCTCCTACCGAATGCACACAAGGCACAAACTCACCGTTTTCGCCAAGCACGTCGAATACTTTTTTGCCCATGCGGGTCATCATGCGCATATTAACCGCCACATAAGGCGAGTCGGAAAGCTCCACACCAATGTGCGCAATGGGGCTTCCCAAGGGGCCCATGGAAAAAGGCACTACATACAAGGTGCGTCCACGCATACAATCCTTGAACAAACACTGCAGGGTTTCGCGCATTTCCCGTGGGTTTTTCCAGTTGTTGGTAGGGCCAGCATCTTCTTCTTTTTCAGAGCAGATATAAGTACGATCTTCCACACGGGCAACATCGGAAGGATCAGACCAAGCCAAAAAAGAGTTGGGCCGTTTTTCCGGATTAAGGCGCGTGAGGGTACCTGCTTGCACCATTTCAGCGCACAGTGTGTCGTACTCTTCTTGCGAACCATCGCACCAGTAAATGTTGTCGGGTTGGGTAAGGGCGGCAACTTCTTGCACCCAAGACACCAGTTTTTTGTGCTTGACGTACGAAGGCACAGCCTGATTAACAAAAGATGGTACTGCACTCATGTGGAAAAACCTCCAGGTAGATAAAATTCTTTGTAGAAAATGGCAGCGCGCGACATGCAGCACGGGTATTTTCGCGCAGGGCGATTGGGGCCATTTCCTTGAATAATCCGGGATATTAACATGCTGAAGCAAAAGAGAAAAAACCTTTCTGCACACAAACGCCTTACAGCCTGTATTCATGTGGCAGACATTTACAATCAATGGTATGTTTTAGATTCACTCGAAAGAGGCATAGCAGGAATAACACCAACACCCATGAAGTTAATAGCTGTTTGTACGGGTGTGGTTACACCCATGAGATACCGAACTGTTGGCGGCGATTTACGTACCGTGGCATCGGGTATTTCCAAGGCGCCAGTCAGCAGCCTGGAAAACCCCGTATCTATTGAAGTAAAGCGCTTAGGGATTGTAGGCGATGAACAGTGCGAGCTGGCCGTGCATGGTGGCGTGTCCAAAGCGGTGTATATGATGCCTTGGCAACACCACGATTTCTGGAAACGCCAGCTTGTAAAAGAAGGCAAACCCGGCGTGTTGAATTGGGGCGACTTGGGCGAAAACCTGGTAGTGGAAGGTTTGTCCGAAGACATAGTGTGCTTGGGCGATGAATTCGAAATTGGCACCGCGCGTTTTCGGGTGACCGAGCCCCGCGAACCCTGTTTTAAATTTGCCATCAAAATGGGGTATGCCGCTGCCCCAAAACAAATGGTGCAGGCGGGCAATTGCGGCTGGTACCTCAGTGTATTAACGCCCGGTGTTATTCAAGCAGGAAGCCCCATTGCATACCTGCCACAAGGCAATACCACTACCGTGCTGCGGCGCTTTCGGGAACTGACACAAAAGGGTCAACTCAATTTGCTTTAGGGCGCTATATTGTTAGCGTCCTATTTTTTAAAGTATCTATATGCCCCTATCAAAAAACACAGAAAACCAATAGAGCCTGCCAAGGCGAATATTAGAACGCTTACCAACTCAACATCAGAGGCTAATCCAATTTTCTGCCCCCCCAAAAAAATGGTTAAGCCATGTCCAATAATGCTCTGACCAAATTGTCCCCATCCACCATTTGGTAATAGAATATGTCGAAAACAGCACCACGAGTGCCTTAAACAAAAGCGATGCCAACTTCATCTACCACCAGTCTGCCGTACGCTTGTAAGTCAATTCCTGGCACGCTAATTTGGTTCGCATTTTTCAGGATCGCACGTAAACGAAAGAAATCAGACTCTTTTTCGATGACGATACAACCCTCACTTCTACCAGTAGTACCTTTCGGGTGCAACCTGAACTCTCCTCGTTTTAGCTGATTGCAGAAAGTTTCATCCTCAACCCTTTCGTCAATCGCATAAAGCGCGAACCATTCATCTCGATCTGTGAAAAAATCACGTAGAGAACCAAGCAGGCCGCCAGATTGTCGATCAAAATATAGTAGGTGCCTGGCGGAATAGGCCCCTGACCTCTAAGAGCGTGTTCACGATCTTGAATATTTGTAATAATATTGGGTATGAAAAAGAAAAAATACCCAAGCGACCTCAGTGTCGATCAATTTGAAAAAATCAGGCCGTTGTTGGAACAGGCGCGTCGAAAGACCAAGCCGCGCACAGTGGATTTGTACGAGGTTTTTTGCGCGGTGCTTTATCTGTTGCGTACCGGTTGCCAGTGGAGGGCGTTGCCGTCG
>JAAURO010000181.1 GCA_012032215.1 Limnobacter sp. | reverse complement strand
CACTTAAAAATCCACCGGGCCAGACGTGGTTTTGGAAGGCCCGTCAAAGGTGTAAGCAATGTTCTGGCTTAAACGGTTTACCGATGAAAAATTGCCATTGATGCCATTACCGGCCGCCAAAAAAGGCGTACACGTTGTTCACCTGCAAATTACCGCCGGAAATATCGACCAAATCCAGCCTGCCGTTCAAAAAAGCCGTGCCGGACACATCAATGTAATCGTAATCCACCCCTTGCTGACCACCGTTGCCCGCAAACTCGATAACCAATACGCCGTTCGGATTTAAGGTGTAATTTCCAGAAATAAACATGGCACCGGGCGAATTGCCGGGTGCATGCACACCGCTCACCGTTAAGTTGCCGGCGACCAGCCCTTTGCCGGTAAGACTGCCACCAGCAATATTCAGGTTGCCACCAAACAGCGAACCCACGCCCAGATTCGTATTGCCGCCAGTCTGGTTAAAATTGCCAAACGACACAGCGGCACCCGGATTAAGCGCCACCACGCCCAGGTTGTTAAAGCTCGCACCGGTGAAACCCGCACCGTTGAGCAAAAACAAACCACCCTGATTGGACACCGTGCCGGAACCAGAAATAGTGCCGCCAAAGGTGAGCGTACCCACGTTCACTACGCTGGAATTGTTCACTACGTTGTTGCTGATGGTTTGCCCAGTGAGGTTAAGCGTAAGAATGCCGTTGTTTTCAATGCTACCCGTGCCGCTTACGCCACCCACCAGCGAGTAATTGCCGTTTAACTGAATGGTTCCATCGTTCACAATGCCGTTTGCACCAAACGACGAACCATCCGGCACGTTCATGGGGTCAAACACCAACGTTGAACCCGGGCCATTTTCTACGAGTTGATCCGGAATTTCGGTAACCACGTTGGTACCCGACAAAAAGCGGATTCGGTCGGAGAGCATTTGTGCCAAACGGATATTCTGTTCCGGGGTCAGCACGGAAAACTGCACAAAGGCGTCTTGCGGCGTACTAATTGCGCGTGAACCAGCCGAAATACTGCCCTGAAAACTCACTACCTGTGCGGCTTTTACCCCTAAACAACCCCTGGAAAAACAATCGGAAGAAAGCTGATCAGGATTGGTCACAAAACCATCGGGCTGACCATCCAGAATCAGGTTGTCGTTCGGATCAAAATTTGCAAGAAGGGTAGTTTGGGAAGAACCTTCAATCGTGTTGTATTCAAGCTGCGCAACCAACTCAGGGCTGGCCTGGCCTATCAGGAACGTAGGCAGTGAAGCACCAAAAGTGCCACCCACGCCTTCACCACCAAACAGGGTCAGGCCTTCTGGCGTGTCTATGGTGTTCAAGGCATTGCCCAGAGAACTGATGCGAATGTCTGCACCCACTGTAAAATTTTGTGGGGGCGCGGCAGGCGTTTCGCCTTCAAATTCGCGAACATAGCTGACACCCAACAGGTGGTTACCCTGATTGGCCGATTCAATCAGGGCTTGCCCACCCAGCACAGCGGTGTTGCCGTTGGCCTCGACCAGCAAGTTGTCGAACCCGGCCATGGAAACCGTGGCATTTTGCAAAACACTGTTTTTGCGCAACAACAGCGTGGCATCGGGATACATGTCTACCTTGCCGCGCAGCGAAATGTTGTCCAGTGTGACAAAACTTTCATCCAGCAGCACAAAACGCGTGCCCGAAGGCGTGCCCAGCATGTCGAGCCTTGCTGGTGTGGTGCCGGAGTCTGGGTGAATCCCCCGGACATAGAGATCATCGAATGCGACTATGGTGCCCGCAGCAAACGGATTAACCACTGGGCCCGTGCCGGTGTAGTCGTTGTTCCACACACCAGACAAGCCCAGATAGCTGCCAGTTTGGCGATTAATGGCATTGATTGTGCCCGAAGTGGTGAACACGCCTTCAAGCGACACGGCGGCATTGGCGGCCACCTGGATGCTGCCCTGGTTTTGCCCATCCGACAGCAGAATGGAATTTTCGCCCTCGAAAGAACGGCCGGCAAGCGCCAGCAAGCCCTGCTGCACATTCACAGTGCCTAGCACGGAAAGCGGGCCTTGGGCTTGTTGACCATCGGAATCGGGATACGCCAGTGAGTTAAACGCATCGTAAGTGCGCAGCGTGAGTGATTCATGAAATTCGGGCAAACCCGCCACCAAGGCACTGCCACTGGGGTTGGTACCCAAAGAGGCTGCGCCCGCCACCGTGATGTTTACGTTGGGGCCAATGGTGAGCGAATTGCGCACCGAAGCATCGGTTTGAATCAAGTTGTCGTAACCCAGCGCATTCACCTGCAATGTGCCAGGCCGCACTGCGTCCAGGGCCACAGCAGTAGTAGAAAGCCCGTCTCCCACCGAGGATGCACCCAAGTTGGGGCCTGCAGCCGGGTCGCCCTGCGGGTCGCGCAGTTGGCCCACCTCAGGAGAAACCGCGGAATCAAGCACACCGCCAAGCCCGGTTACATCCAGCACCGCACCATTTGTTTTTAAGCCCGCGTTTTGCGCAGAAGGCTGTGCAAGCCCCACCAGATTGATGACCGCCCCACTTTCAGCAAAAAAGTCCACGGGGCCCGAAGAACCGCTACCCCCAGCCTGAAATTTGAAAGCCGACGCAGGGCCAATGTTCAGCACACCGCCAGAAAACAGCGTGGCATTGCCCGTATTGAACGAGCGCACGAAATCGCTTGCTCCGAATACATTCAGCGTGCCTGCCAAATTCAAGTCACCCAAACGTTGAAAGCCCGGTGCAATGCCCGAGTCTAAGGGGTCGTAAGCATTGTAAGCTTGTGCATTAACCACTGCGCCTTGCCCCACATTCAATCGGCCAATCTCGAAGCTTGCGGTAAATTGCGCATTTTGAAACAGCGGAATATTGGCAAGGGTAAGCACGCTGCCGGAATCCACGGTAATGCTGCTGGCGCGGCCAGAACCCAATTGCAACACGCTTGCCACAGCACCGCCTTGCGCAGCGGCATCCGAGGTGAGGTGCAAATCAGCTACCGGACCAAACGACCCGAACGGCGAATACGCATCGTAAAACTGCGGCAAAAATCCTTGCACGCCCCTAAACTCGACCGGGCTTTGAAAAGCTGCCAAACGGGTACCATCGGCATCGAATTGCCCATCCAGCGTATTCAGGCGCATGTAGGGAAAAGGCTCAACACCCCCACTGCCGCCAATTCCAAAGCCACTGGTAAACACCGCACCTGGCGCAGTGGCAGACACAAAATCATTGAACGAATAGGGGTTTAAATTCAGCGAAGAATTGGTGGCTTTGCTGTTGAGCTGAATGGGCGCGTTAATAAACACACCCTCTTCCACGTTGTAATTCAGCGCAACATTGAACTGGCTACCACTGCCTGATTCGCTGTTCAAGGTGATTGGGGCATTAATGCTTATCAGGCCATCGGCATCGAGTACCAGCGTGGCCGTGTTTAAGGTACCCAGTGTTACATCAATCGGTGCTTGCACCAGTATGGAACCGGCGGGTAAATCGGTGGCGTTGGGATTGGCAGGATTGGTTTCGCCCGCCAGCAAAGGGTCGCGGCCGCCTTCGCTTGCATTTCCTGCTCCTGAAGTGGTGACCACCACTTCCACGCCACCCGAACCACCCGCCTCTAGCGCAGAGGCAAGTACATTGACATCCAGATACGAATCCAGAAAGCCGTCAATGTTGCTGGTGAATACGTTGTTTTGATTGCCCTGTGCAGCATTGGGCCGATTGGCCTGGGCAGTTTGTGAATCTACAATGCGAATGGTGCCTGGGTCTAGCAAATACTTGCCTGCATTGCCCGTGCCCGATCCAGACACCTCTACCCGCCCGGTTGCCTGCAAGGCTTTCTTGCCAGAGGTTTCCACCTGCCCACCGTTGCCAGAAGAGCTGCCGCCCCTGGCGCTAATGCTGCCGTGAAACTCGGTTAAATCATCGGCCCAAACCACCACCTCACCGCCGTTGCCGTGTTCGCCCGCATTGGCAGAAATGCTGGCGCCTTGCTGCACCACCGTGTGGCTAGCATTGTGCACTGCATCATTTTTGCCCTGCCAGCCGCCACCGATGTGCACTTGCCCACCGTTGGCTTGTGAGCCTGTGCCACCACCATCGGCATGAATAGACGCGCCAGCAAGCAACGCCACCCTGTCGCCGGTGGCAGCAAGGCGCCCGCCAGCGCCGTTTTGGGTAGACACATCCACCCGGCCATTCAACAAGGCATCGCCGTTTTCGGCTTCGATGTTCACCACCCCGCCGCTGGCTTTCAGCGCAGAGGTATCGGAAAGCACAACGCCCTCGGTGCCCACAAACCGCAAGGTGCCGTTTTCAGCAAACTGCACCCCCGTGGCTTCTACGTGGCCACTGTTTTTAACCAGACTGGCAAAAAACGAGGCATTGCGGCCTACCACTTCGCCCAGGTTAATGGCCTGCGCACCTTCTTTCACTTCTATGGTTAAACCCACGGTGGGGTGGTTTAAATCGACCAGGGGTAACGCTGTGGCCAGCGGCCAGCAGCACCTCTCCATCGGCATGCACAATGCCGGTGTTTTCGATGCGTGGCGCCAAAAGCACCACAGACCCACCTGAATGCGCCTGCAAAGTACCTGCGTTTTGAATGGCACCAGCACCGCCTTCATCGGCAAAGTGCAAGTGGCCATTGAGCAAATCGGCATTGGATGCAGACAAAGTGGTGGCCGCAATGTTCAGAACAGTGCGGCCTTCACGCAGGAATCTCCGTCCCATCAGCGCGCAAATAAAAAAGCCAGATAAAACAGCGGCCATTGCAACGGGATGATAAAAACCCGATAAAAAAATCACTGAGCAACAAGGC